>NZ_JBPNXF010000018.1:0-73203 GCF_051207495.1 Klebsiella sp. K-3
AGCCCGTACTTTCGTACGAGCTCTCATCTCGAATATGGCGGTGAGGGGGGGATTCGAACCCCCGATACGTTGCCGTATACACACTTTCCAGGCGTGCTCCTTCAGCCACTCGGACACCTCACCATATTGTCTTTCCCGTTGTTGCTGGGAACGGGCGCTAATGTAGGGAAATACGTATCTCCCGTCAATCAACTTTTTTAAAAAAAGATGCGTTTAGCCAAACTTCAAACAACTTGCTTCTTAAACGCGCGGTAATCGTTTTTTTTGTCGCCATTCTCTTTATTGCTCGATAGCGATGCGGAATTTGTTATGCTGGCAAACCAATACAAAACAAAGAGTAAAACACGACGCAAACCTCAACCTACTCACGCGTCAGTAATCAGGAGTCATTATGGAGATTATTTTTTACCACCCAACGTTCGATACCCCATACTGGATAGCAGAACTGGAAAAACATCTGCCGGGAGCGCGCGTTCGTGAGTGGAAACCTGGCGACAATCAACCAGCCGACTATGCGCTGGTCTGGCATCCACCGGTAGAAATGCTGCAAGGCCGCGAATTGAAAGCGGTTTTTGCCCTCGGCGCAGGCGTGGATTCCATTCTTAGCAAGCTGCGGGAACATCCGGAAATGCTGCCGCTTTCGATTCCGCTGTTCCGCCTCGAAGATACCGGCATGGGCCTGCAAATGCAGGAATATGCGGTAAGCCAGGTGCTGCACTGGTTCCGCCGCTTTGATGATTATCAGGCGCTGAAGCAGGAATCCCGCTGGCAGCCGTTGCCGGAATATCGTCGCGAGGATTTCACTATTGGTATCATGGGGGCAGGGGTGTTGGGCGGCAAAGTCGCGGAAAGCCTGTTGCGCTGGGGTTTCCCGCTGCGCTGCTGGAGCCGTAGCCACAAATCCTGGCCGCAGGTTGAGAGTTTTGCCGGTCAGGAAGAACTGGGCGCGTTTCTACAAGAAACCCGAGTGCTGATCAACCTGTTGCCCAATACGGCCGAAACCGTCGGCATCATTAATGAAAGCTTACTTTCTCAACTTCCGGATAACAGCTATGTTCTGAATCTCGCCCGCGGCGTGCATATCGTTGAGCCGGATTTACTGGCGGCGCTTAATAGCGGCAAACTGAAAGGGGCGATGCTGGATGTCTTTAGCCGCGAACCGTTGCCTAAAGAGAGCCCGCTGTGGGCGCATCCGCGCGTGGCCATGACGCCGCATATTGCCGCCGTTACCCGTCCGCAGGAAGCAATTGCCTATATCGCCAGCACTATTAGCCGCCTGGAGCGGGGTGAAACGGTCAGCGGGCAGGTCGACCGCCAGCGCGGCTACTAATCGATAACCCCGCTACGGCGGGGTTTTTACTGATCATGACTCCTGATTCCTGCTATTCTTGCCACAAATAGAGGAGGAGATTGTGATGTATCCTGTTGACCTGCACATGCATACCGTCGCCAGCACCCACGCCTACAGTACCCTGCATGACTATATTGCCGAGGCCAAACGTAAAGGCATTAAACTATTTGCGATAACCGATCACGGCCCGGATATGGCAGATGCCCCGCACTACTGGCATTTCGTCAATATGCGTATCTGGCCGCGTCTGGTTGATGGCGTCGGCATTCTGCGCGGTATTGAAGCGAATATCAAAAATACCCAAGGTGAAATTGACTGTACCGGGCCAATGCTGACTTCGCTGGATCTGATCATTGCTGGATTTCATGAGCCAGTATTCCCGCCCCAGGATAAAGCCACTCATACTGAAGCGATGATTGCCGCGATTGCCAGTGGCGCCGTCCACATGATTAGCCATCCTGGAAATCCGAAGTTCCCAATCGATATTCCAGCGGTAGCCGAAGCGGCGGCAAAGCATCATGTGGCGCTGGAAATTAATAATTCCTCATTCCTCTCATCGCGTATTGGTAGTGAGGATAATTGCCGGGCGATCGCCGCCGCCGTGCGTGATGCGGGTGGTTGGGTGGCGCTGGGTTCGGACTCGCATACCGCCTTTACCCTTGGCGAATTTACCGAATGCCGCAAAATCCTTGACGCGGTGAATTTCCCGGAAGAGCGGATCCTAAACGTCAGTCCGCGTCGACTATTGAATTTCCTCGAATCACGCGGAATGCCGGCGATTGCGGAATTTGCAGACCTTTAATTTGAACCACTGGAACATATTGTATGAATGAATTTTCAATCCTCTGTCGCGTGCTGGGCTCGCTGTACTATCGTCAGCCGCAGGATCCGCTGTTGATGCCGCTGTTCACGCTGATTCGCGATGGCAAGCTGGCCGCCAGCTGGCCGCTGGAACAGGATGAATTACTGGAGCGTCTGCAGAAGAGTTGTGATACCCAGCCGTTAACCGCTGATTACAACGCCCTGTTCGTTGGGGAAGAATGTGCGGT
Organism: Klebsiella sp. K-3; assembly: GCF_051207495.1. Taxonomy (NCBI): domain Bacteria; kingdom Pseudomonadati; phylum Pseudomonadota; class Gammaproteobacteria; order Enterobacterales; family Enterobacteriaceae; genus Klebsiella; species Klebsiella sp. K-3. Next base: position 2,401 of record NZ_JBPNXF010000018.1, read on the forward strand.
CTCGCCTTATCGCAGCGCGTGGGTTGAAGGTGCAACTGAAGCGGAAGTTCGTGGTTTTCTGACGCAACACGGCATTCCTACTGGCGAAGGTCCAACCGATCATATTGGATCCTTACTGCTGGCCGCATCCTGGCTTGAAGATCATGCCTCGGATGACGAAAGCGAAACGCTGGAAACGTTGTTTGCCGATTATCTATTGCCGTGGTGCGGCACCTTCCTTGGAAAAGTGGAAGCGCATGCGCAAACTGCATTCTGGCGCACCATGGCGCTATTAACGCGTGAAGCGATTTCCGCGATGTGGGATGAACTACAGGAAGAAAACGACGAATAAATGTGACACATGTCACTTTTGATGTGAAACAGCAAACTCACGCATTCATATTGTGTGTTCTGGATCGCATTTGGTTGCCGCGTATCTGCTATGATACGCGGCATGAACATACTCTTCGCAATCGCACTCACGACGGGCATTCTCTCCGGCATTTGGGGATGGGTGGCGGTCTCACTTGGCCTGCTGAGCTGGGCCGGATTCCTCGGCTGTACGGCCTATTTCGCATGTCCACAAGGCGGCCTGAAAGGGCTGTTGATTTCCGCCTGCACGGTCATGAGCGGCGTGATATGGGCGCTGGTGATTATTTACGGTAGCGCGTTGGCGCCGCAGCTGGAAATCCTCAGCTATGTGATGACCGGAATAGTCGCTTTCCTGATGTGCATTCAGGCGCGCCAGCTGCTGCTCTCTTTTGTTCCCGGAACCTTTATCGGCGCCTGCGCGACGTTTGCCGCGAGCGGCGACTGGCGCATTGTCGTGCCGTCTCTGGCGCTGGGATTGGTCTTTGGCTATGCCATGAAAAATAGCGGGCTGTGGCTGGCGGCGCGAGCGGCAAAGAATAAATCTTTGGCTAACGATCACGTCTGATTTTCTTCACATTTCCTCGATGACGGGAGCAAGCTTCCCGTCACGCCCTACATGAAAGCCTTTTCGCATCAACCCCTCTTCGATTGTTTTTTCCTCTTAATGCAGACATTTTGAGCAAACAAACCATAATAATTTGATACCGTTTGCAAAAACGAAGAGAAAAAAGTATCAACAGGTACTTCATATATATACTGATTTTGTATGTAGTTGCTTGTATTCAACTGCGCTCATGGATGATTTGTAAGGTTTTTTTGACCGTTACGCAGAGGGGTTTTGCCGTGAAAAAAATGACTGGCGTACTACTTGCTACAGTTTGTTTCCTTCCCGCTTTATTGACTTTTTCGACTACCTCTAGCGCCGCAAGCGGCGTGATTCGTTTCCACGGCGGCGTTGTCGAACCGCCTTGTCAAATTCGTTCTTCAGAAGATCAGGTCTCGATGGCCTGCGCTAAGCAGAAGTCAGTTACTTTTTCTGCTCAGCAGGTGGCCCGAGGGGATCTGCAACATGCCAATATCAAATCTACGCAATTAACCTACATTAATCCTCAGCACACTAACGCTATCCTCGAAGTGAATTATCGTTAACAGTACAGCCCCTGCCGGACCCGCAGGGGTTTTCCCGTCTCTCACCTGATATTCCCACGCAGATTTTTTGTAGCAAAATCAAGATGAATCGATTTTGTTATCAAAAAGAAAACAAAAAGTAATATATTTGTGTTTTATAACGCAATCATTGCCTTGCCGTAGTCTGGCGGCGCAGTGCGCTCAGGGATGGCCTGTTGCTTCTTTGCTATTCATACAGAGGAGTTTGCCGTGATAAAAAAAATCCACGCCTTAGCGGTGCCATGTCTGATGTTGTCATGCTTATTTGGCTCAGTGAATGCCGCGCCGACCGGCGGCGTTGTCGCCATTTACGGGCAGGTCGTTGACCCCTCCTGCGAAGCCAATAGTGTGGGCGATAAGATTGAAATGGCCTGTCCGCGGCTGCGTACCCATACGGTTTCGCCGCAGGTGCTGACGACGGGGAATTACAGCAATGACGCCGTCCATTCGGCACAATTAAAGTATATTGATCCGCAACATACCCGCGCTATCCTCGAAGTGAATTATCGCTAAATACTGGCCCTCAGGCTTCCGCCTTGGGGGCTATCATGCCATAGTAGACATCACGCTAGGTATGAAGACGTTTGCCGACAGGAGGGGGAAATGGTTGTTCAACCTGAAGTGGTTCTCGGCGATATTACGACGTTGCAGGTAGATGTTATTGTCAACGCGGCCAACCCATCGTTACTGGGCGGCGGTGGCGTTGATGGCGCCATTCATCGGGCTGCGGGTCCGGAATTACTGGCCGCCTGCAAAATAGTCCGTCAGCAGCAGGGCGAATGTCCGCCCGGGCATGCGGTTATCACCAGCGCCGGTAATTTACCGGCCAGCGCGGTGATTCATGCGGTCGGTCCCGTCTGGCACGGCGGCGGCGAGCAGGAAGCTGAATTACTGGCGGATGCCTATCGCAATAGTCTGTTGCTGGCGGCAGCCAATAATTATCGTTCTATTGCTTTTCCGGCTATCAGCACCGGCGTATATGGCTATCCGAAACAGGTGGCGGCGGAAATTGCGGTAAAAACGGTGAATGCTTTCCTCACCCGATATAATCCGCTGGAACGGGTCTATTTCGTCTGTTTTGATAAAGAAACGGCGGAAATTTATCAGCGATTATTACAGGCAGAATGAATCGTGATACCGACAGCGCGCGGGCGCGCTGTCGGTTGCAGATTTTAGTTAACCGACACCGGCGCTTTCGCCGGTTTTTGTTGCGGTTTACCTGAGAACAGGAAGCGCAGCAGCGGAATACGAAGATGGATTTCGTACAATATCAGCGCAATCCCCACCACAAATACCAGTCCGGTGATAAAACCTAACAGGTTCGATTTTATTATCGGCGTAATCCATGCCCCATACAGCAGGGTGAGCGGATGGTGCACCAGGTAGATAAACAGCGAAGCGTTGACGAAGTAAGTCACCCGAGCGGACTGGAAGTTAAGCAGGCGGTGGCCCAGTGAGAAGACCACGTTTACCATCCACAGCCCCAGCACCATCGTAATCACCGATTCGGTTTCATACATCCAGCCATCGCCAGAACCATACTGCTGGTTAAGACGATAGGCGATAAAGCCCAGCAGTGCCCCAACAAAACACCAGGGTGACGAGGTGGTGAACATCGCTTTTAGCCGCGGATTGATGAACGTCTGCGCGCCGAGAATGAAGAACGGCAGATAAAACAGGGTCTGCATAACGATAAAGTTAAACAGTCCGTTGCTGAGAATCGGCGGGTATACGATAAAAATGGTGCGACGGATCACCGCATACAATACGCCAAGTCCCAGAAAAATCAGCGATAATTGACTGAATGTGACGGTGTCACCGAAGCTGGCGGTCTGCGTTTTTCGCCGATTGGCCAGCCACTTAAACAGCACTACCCCGGCGGTGGTCAGCACCACGAGCACCAGCAAAAACCACAGATGGGAGATAAGCTCCCAGGCCAGGGTGTTGAATTTGTCATAGCCGGAGAGCGTATGCCAGTCCTGGGCTTTACCATTGACGTATTGCAGCATCAGAAACTGCGGCAGGGTGAGCAGCGGGATCGCGGTGAGCATCGGGATGCCAACTCGCTCTACACGCACTTTCCACCATTTCTTCAGCGGATAGCGGAGAAAGAGCATGTATGAGAAATAGCCGGAAATAACAAAGAAGACCTGCATACGGAAGGCATGGATAAAATCGTTGAACAGCGTTAGCCCCCAGGAGGGCTCCAGGCTATTCACATGCCAGCTGTGGCTGGAGTAGATAAGTGAGATGTGAAACGGGATCCCCAACAGCATCAGCCAGGCGCGGATACTGTCGAAGAAATATTCACGTTCTACTGGTGTTTTATTCATAAATTCACAACAATCTCAGACAATTCGTCTTATCACTCAGGGCGATAACGGTTACATTGCCAGCAACCCTACATGAACTCAGGGTATCTGTCTCCAGGATAAGTACGCAAAGTGCAATATGGGACAGAGAACTGTTTATTCCCTGGTCCGCTAAGCTGAACAATGCAGGGATTATGTTGTCGGATTGCCTGAGTTTCCATTAAAATAGATCGGATCGATTTAAGCACACAAAGGGGGAAGTGCTTACTTACTATGAAACATAAACCACAGATGATGAAAATGCGTTGGTTAAGCGCAGCCGTAATGTTGTCCCTGTGTACTTCATCTGCATGGGCATTCAGCATTGATGACGTAGCAAAACAGGCGAAAACGTTAGCCGGGAAAGGCTATGAAGCGCCAAAAAGTAACCTGCCCTCCGCCTTCCGCGATATGAAATACGCGGATTACCAGCAAATCCAGTTCAATCACGATAAAGCCTACTGGAATAATCTGAAGACCCCATTCAAGCTGGAATTTTACCACCAGGGCATGTATTTCGACACGCCGGTTACTATTAATGAAGTGACCAGCACCAGCGTACGTAAAATTAAATATAGCCCGGATTATTTTAATTTTGGCAATGTTCAGCACGATAAAGACACGGTGAAAGACCTTGGTTTCGCCGGTTTTAAAGTACTGTATCCGATCAATAGCAAAGACAAGAATGACGAAATCGTCAGCATGCTCGGGGCCAGCTACTTCCGCGTTCTGGGCCAGGGTCAGGTCTATGGGCTTTCCGCCCGCGGCCTGGCTATCGATACCGCGCTGCCGTCCGGCGAAGAGTTCCCTCGCTTCCGCGAGTTCTGGATTGAGCGTCCGAAAGCGACCGATAAGCGCTTAACTATCTACGCGCTGCTGGATTCCCCGCGTGCGACCGGCGCCTATCGCTTTGTGATTATGCCCGGGCGCGACACCGTGGTTGATGTGCAGTCGAAGGTTTATCTGCGCGACAAAGTCGGCAAGCTTGGCGTGGCGCCGTTGACCAGTATGTTCCTGTTTGGGCCGAACCAACCGTCGCCGACCACCAACTATCGTCCGGAATTACATGACTCCAACGGTCTGTCGATTCTTGCCGGTAACGGCGAGTGGATCTGGCGTCCGCTGAATAACCCGAAACATCTGGCCGTCAGTAGTTATGCGATGGAGAACCCGCAAGGGTTTGGCCTGCTGCAGCGTGGCCGCCAGTTCTCCCGCTTTGAAGATCTCGACGATCGTTACGACCAGCGCCCGAGCGCGTGGATCACTCCGAAAGGCGACTGGGGTAAGGGTAAAGTCGAATTGGTTGAAATCCCGACCAACGATGAAACCAACGATAATATCGTCACCTACTGGACCCCGGATCAGCTGCCGGAACCAGGCAAAGAGATGAACTTCAAGTACTCTATTACCTTCAGCCGCGATGAAGACAAACTGCATGCGCCAGACAGCGCTTATGTGGTGCAGACTCGCCGCTCAACCGGTGATGTGAAGCAGTCTAATCTCATTCGCCAGCCAGATGGCACCATCGCTTTCATCGTTGATTTCACCGGCGCTGACATGAAAAAAATGGCGGCGGATACCCCGGTAACGGCGCAGGCGAGCATCGGCGATAACGCCGAAATCGTGGAAAACTCGGTCCGCTATAATCCGGTTATCAAGGGTTGGCGTATGACCCTGCGCGTGAAAGTGAAAGATCCGAAGAAAACCACGGAAATGCGTGCGGCGCTGGTCAATGGCGATCAGACGCTAAGCGAAACCTGGAGCTATCAGCTGCCTGCCAATGAATAAGATAACGAATTATATCGACGCATTGCCGCTGTCGGATGCAGAAAAAGCCGCATTACCTGATACGAGCCTGCAAGCCGTACATGAAGCGCTTGACGCAGAGCATCATCATTTTTCGCGCGATGAAGATTCCCCATTAGGATCGGTAAAAGCGCGGCTGGAGCATAGCTGGCCGGACTCTCTGGCCGGCGATCAGCTGGTGAAAGATGATGAAGGACGCACTCAGCTTCATGCGATGCCGAAAGCGAAACGTTCCTCGATGATCCCCGACCCGTGGCGTACCAACCCGGTAGGCCGCTTCTGGGATCGTCTGCGTGGCCGTGATGTGACTCCGCGCTATCTCTCTCGTCTCACGCAGGAAGAGCGCGAAAGCGAACAGAAATGGCGTACCGTCGGCACCATTCGCCGCTATATTTTGCTGCTGCTGACGCTGGCGCAAACGGTGGTGGCCACGTGGTATATGAAGACCATCCTCCCTTATCAGGGATGGGCGTTGATCAATCCATCCGATATGGTTGGCCAGGATCTATGGGTCTCCTTCATGCAGCTACTGCCGTACGTGTTGCAGACCGGTATCCTGATCCTCTTCGCGGTACTTTTCTGCTGGGTCTCGGCCGGTTTCTGGACCGCGCTGATGGGCTTCCTGCAACTGCTGATCGGGCGTGATAAATACAGTATTTCGGCATCCACCGTTGGTGACGAGCCGCTGAACCCGGAACACCGGACGGCGCTTATTATGCCAATTTGCAACGAAGATGTTGACCGCGTGTTTGCCGGCCTGCGCGCCACCTGGGAATCGGTGAAAGCGACGGGTAACGCTGCGCATTTTGACGTTTACGTGCTAAGCGACAGCTACGACCCGGATATTTGCGTTGCCGAGCAAAAAGCGTGGATGGAGTTGATTGCCGAAGTGCAGGGTGAAGGCCAGATCTTCTATCGTCGCCGTCGCCGTCGCGTGAAACGTAAAAGCGGCAACATCGATGATTTCTGCCGTCGCTGGGGTAGCCAGTATAGTTACATGGTGGTGCTCGACGCTGACTCAGTGATGACCGGCGAGTGCCTGAGCGGGCTGGTGCGCCTGATGGAAGCGAATCCGAATGCCGGGATCATCCAGTCTTCGCCGCGCGCCTCTGGTATGGATACCCTTTATGCGCGCTGCCAGCAGTTCGCCACCCGCGTGTACGGCCCCCTGTTTACCGCCGGGCTGCACTTCTGGCAGTTGGGTGAATCGCACTACTGGGGTCACAACGCCATTATCCGCGTGAAGCCGTTCATCGAACACTGTGCGCTGGCGCCGCTGCCGGGCGAGGGTAACTTTGCCGGTTCGATTCTGTCGCATGACTTCGTGGAAGCCGCGCTGATGCGCCGTGCGGGTTGGGGCGTATGGATCGCCTACGATCTGCCGGGCTCCTATGAAGAGCTGCCGCCGAACCTGCTGGATGAGCTGAAGCGCGACCGTCGCTGGTGTCAGGGTAACCTGATGAACTTCCGCCTGTTTCTGGTGAAAGGGATGCACCCGGTACACCGTGCGGTGTTCCTGACCGGCGTCATGTCTTATCTGTCGGCGCCGCTGTGGTTTATGTTCCTCGCGTTGTCGACGGCGTTGCAGGTCGTGCACGCCCTGACCGAGCCGCAATACTTCCTGCAGCCGCGTCAGCTGTTCCCGGTATGGCCGCAGTGGCGTCCAGAACTGGCTATCGCGCTGTTTGCCTCGACCATGGTACTGCTGTTCCTGCCGAAACTGCTGAGTATCATTCTGGTGTGGTGCAAGGGGCCGAAAGAGTACGGCGGCTTCTTCCGCGTGACGCTTTCCCTGCTGCTGGAGGTGCTGTTCTCGGTGCTGCTGGCGCCGGTGCGCATGCTGTTCCACACCGTGTTCGTGGTCAGCGCGTTCCTCGGTTGGGAGGTGGTGTGGAATTCACCGCAGCGCGATGATGACTCAACGCCCTGGGGCGAGGCCTTTATGCGTCACGGTTCGCAGCTGCTTCTGGGTCTGGTTTGGGCGGTTGGTATGGCGTGGCTGGATCTGCGTTTCCTGTTCTGGCTGGCGCCTATCGTCGTGTCGCTAATTCTCTCTCCATTTGTCTCGGCGATTTCCAGCCGCGCGACGGTAGGTCTGCGTACTAAACGCTGGAAATTGTTCCTGATCCCGGAAGAGTATTCGCCGCCGCAGGTACTGAAAGATACCGATGCTTACCTGACTCTGAACCGTCAGCGTTCGCTGGGCGATGGCTTTATGCATGCGGTGTTTAACCCATCGTTCAACGCCCTGGCGACGGCAATGGCAACGGCGCGTCATCGCCACGGTCGTATTCTGGATATTGCCCGTGAACGCCACGTTGAGCAGGCGCTGAATGAAACGCCTGATAAACTTAACCGCGATCGTCGTCTGGTTCTGTTAAGCGATCCTGTAACGATGTCGCGTCTGCACTACCGCGTGTGGAACTCCCCGGAGAAATATTCTTCCTGGGTGGGAGAGTATCAGAAACTCACGCTGAACCCGCTGGCGTTGAAAACGAAGTAAGCCGTACGTTAAGGAAAATACCGGCAATTGTGCCGGTATTTTTTTGCCTGAGAGGAAGTGAATGAGAATATTTGTGCTTATCGCCATGACGCTGGTACTCAGCGGCTGCGGCAGCATTATTAGCCGTACGGTACCGGGGCAGGGCCATGGCAACCAATATTATCCCGGCGTACAGTGGGATGTTCGCGATTCAGGCTGGCGCTATCTGACCATTCTCGATCTGCCATTCTCGCTGGTATTTGATACGCTGTTGCTGCCGTTAGACGCCAGCCATGGTCCCTATGAGTAATTAACGCTCGTCCCACTCATCGGCTGCCGTCTGCCCCTCTTCGGTATCCAGGGAAGGCTCCAGCTGAAACTCGCCTTCATCCCATTCGTGTAGCGTATTTTCTTCCACCCACTCCTGGCGTAGCTCGATTTCGTCATAATCACCGTCAAATACGCTTTGCGCCGCTTCACCACTGAGCATGGGGAGACACTCGCCTTCTTCATCTTCGCTGGCGAAGAATTCAGCCCGCCAGGCGATATCACCGTCCTGGAGTACGTACTTCTGCATATTGAACTGTTCGATATCGGCAGTTTCTTCATCGCTATCGGGATTATCGGCCAAAAACTCTTCCCGGGCGGCGTCGATTGCCTCTTCGAGCGTGGCGTAGAAAACTGATTCCGTTGACATAGCTAACCCCCTAAGAAGAATGAAAAAGGAACACGTTTCAATCTATAGAAGGCGGTTAGCCTGGCGTCAAGGCAGAGAAGCGCTGAAGCGCTTAATTTACCGAACGTTTACCCGAGTCTCCGTCATCCGCTGAAGCGCTATGCCGTGGGCGACGTAGACTGATGGTCGAGTAAAAAGCGTTAAACAGGACGACGCAGGCGGTGACGAGGAACACGGCGCGGAAGCCGTAGTTGGCCGAGACCGAGGCGCCGATTAACGGCCCGGTGACGTTGCCAATATCGCGAAACGACTGGTTATAGCTAAAGATACGCCCCGATATCTGGCTGGTGGAGTTGTACACCAGCAGAGTTTGTACGGCGGGTAATAGCGCGCCGTCGGCGGCGCCGAGCAAAAAGCGCAGAATACCCAGCTGTAGCGGCGTCTGAACGAATGACATTGGGACCAGCAGCAGTACGGAAATAACCAGGGCAACGATCAGGATCTTCTCCGGCCCAATACGATCGCCGAGCTTGCCTAAACGTGGCGCGCTCAGCAGGGCGGCAATGCCGGGTACGGAGGCAATCATACCGCTAATAAAGGCGATATTGCTGACGTTACCCGCCAGGTCGCGCACGTAGAGCGTCAGGATCGGCGCAATGGAACCCGTCGCCACCTGGATAATCAATGAGGTCACGAACAAGCTGAGCACCAGTTTAGGGTTCTTGAGCGAACCGAAAACGTCCCTGGCATTGAGCATCTCTTTTTTGTTCACCGGAACAAAGTTTTCGCGAATCAAAAATAGGGTGAACAGGAAGCAGATAAACAGCACCGTGGCGGTCATGAAGAAGACGGTGCGCAAACCCCAGTGGTCGGCAAGGAAACCGCCCGCCAGCGGGCCAAGGAGGGCGCCGCTTACCGCGCCGGTTGAAAGCGTTCCTAGCGCCCAGCCGCTTTTCTGACGCGGGATCTGGGTCGCGATCAGCGCATTGGCATTGGGGATAAAACCGCCCAGTAAACCCAGCAGCGCGCGCAGGATCAGGAATTGCCAAATGTTTTGCGCCATGCCCATCAGCATCATGACGATGGCCATCCCCAGCGCTGAACGCAGCAGCATAATCTTACGCCCTTTACGGTCGGCCAATCCGCCCCAGAACGGCGAGGCAACGGCGGAAAACAGGAAGGTAATGCTAAACACCAACCCTGACCACATATTCAGCGCGCTATGGCCGGTCACACCCAACTGTTCGACATAGAGTGGCAAAAAAGGCATCACGAGGCTAAAGGCGGCGCCGGTTAAAAAGCAGCCAAGCCAGGTGACGGTAAGATTTCGTTTCCAGTTAATAGGCGTATCAGCAGACGACATAAGGTCTCACTGGCCCGCGGCGCGGGTCAAAATAAAGGAAAATATGAGCCTGCTAATTATGCGCCTGAGAAATGGTTGTCGCAATGGAGCGTAGCTTTTAAAGCTAAAGGAGTATTAAAAAGGATCGGCGGTAAAAATATATCCGGGCAGGGGACCACCCGGATGATGAGTCAATCAGTAGCGCGAAGGCACGCCTTCCGGACGCGTCTTAAAGCGACGATGCAGCCACATATATTGCTCTGGCGCCATCATGATGCATTGTTCGACGATTTTGTTCATCCATGCGGCGGTGGTCTCCGCGTTATCCAACGGCGGATCGCACTCCGGCGGCAGCATGATGAGCTCATAGCCTTTGCCGTTTGGTTTGCGGCGCGGAACAAATGGCACAATGCAGGCTTTGGACATTTTCGCCAGCATCCAGGTACCCGAAGTGGTGGCGGCCTGGTCGACGGCGAACAGCGGCGCGAAGACGCTGGCGGTCGGGCCGTAGTCGTGATCCGGGGCGTACCAGACCACTTCGCCTTTTTTCAGCGCGCGGATCATGCCTTTGAGATCTTTACGGTCAATCATATCTTTGTTGGAACGCAGGCGGCCCCAGGTCTGCAGCCAGTCGATAACCGGATTGTCATTCGGGCGATAGACGCCGATACCGGGTTCGTTCATGCCGAACATGCGCGCGCCCATTTCCAGCGTCAGGAAATGAATACCAATCAACAGAATGCCGCGCTGTTGTGCCTGCACGTCGCGGACATATTGGAAGCCGATGGTGTCTGTCCAGCGCGCAATGCGTCGGGTTGGCCAGAACCATGCCATCCCGGTTTCCATCAGGCCCATGCCGACGGACTCAAAGTTTTGTACTACCAGTTGATAACGCTCTTGCTCGCTCTTCTCAGGAAAGCAGAGTTCAAGATTGCGATAAGCGATTTTTGCGCGGCGTTTCATAAAACGCATTGCCAGGCGACCAATGGCATTACCGAGACGGTAGATAACCGGATAAGGGAGTTGGACAACTAACCACAACAGGCCTATGCCCAGCCAAAGCAGCCAGTAGCGCGGATGGAGCAGCGCGGCGGAAAATTTCGGTAAATGGGTCATTTCATACCTGTCTGATTTAACAACGCGTTCTATTATCGCATTTTTTTGCGCTGCCGCCAAAAGCAGTCTCCTGCTGAAGCAGATTGTTAACGGCTGAAAATTGCGTGGCTGAAATGTAGCGTAAAATGTAGGGATGTAAATTAAAGGTGTTTGCTATATGATGCCCGCCGTTTATTTTACTCATTTCCTATGTCGAGCAGGTACACCATGCCAGTGTTACACAACCGCATTTCAAATGAGACGTTAAAGGCGCAGATGCTGGCTGAAACCGAGCCGCGCACGACGATCTCGTTCTATAAATATTTCACTATCGTTGACCCGAAAGCGACCCGCGACGCCCTGTGGCTGGCGCTGACTAAGCTGAATGTCTTTGGCCGCATCTATCTGGCCCATGAAGGTATCAATGCGCAGATCAGCGTGCCGGAAAGCAAGGTCGCGGCGTTACGTGAGTTTCTCGATGGTTTTGACCCGGCGCTGAAAGGGTTACGTCTGAATATCGCGCTGGATGATGACGGTAAATCCTTCTGGGTCCTGCGCCTCAAGGTTCGCGACCGCATTGTGGCCGACGGTATTGATGACCCGACTTTTGATCCCTCTGACGTGGGCGAGTACCTGAAAGCGGCGGAAGTGAACGCGATGTTGGACGATCCGGACGCGGTATTCATCGATATGCGCAACCATTATGAATACGAAGTCGGTCACTTCGAGAACGCGATGGAAATTCCGGCGGATACCTTCCGCGATCAATTGCCGAAAGCGGTTGAGATGATGCAGGAGTACAAAGACAAGAAAATTGTCATGTACTGTACCGGCGGCATTCGCTGTGAGAAGGCCAGCGCCTGGATGAAGCATAGCGGTTTCAATAAGGTATGGCATATTGAAGGCGGGATTATCGAGTACGCGCGCCGCGCCCGTGAACAGGGCTTGCCGGTACGCTTTATCGGTAAGAACTTTGTTTTTGACGAGAGAATGGGCGAGCGTATTTCTGATGATGTGATTGCCCACTGCCATCAATGCGGCGCACCGTGCGACAGCCACACCAATTGCCTCAACGACGGCTGCCATTTGCTGTTTATTCAGTGCCCGGCTTGTGCCGAGAAATTTGCCGGTTGCTGCAGCGAAGCCTGTATGGAAGAGCATAAACTGCCGGAAGAGGAGCAGCGCAAATTGCGGGCGGGGCGAGAAAATGGCAATAAGATTTTTAATAAATCCCGCGGCCGTCTTAATACCAAACTAGGTATCCCGGATCCCGACCCGTCAGTAAAACCATAACCAGATGAGGTCGATTACTGCTAGCAGCAGCCACAGCGCGAGATAAATCATAAAGTGCTCGCGTACGTTGTTGACTAACCAGTGGTACAGGCGACGCATACACGCTCTCTGAGATGAAACGGCCTCAATCGAGGCCGTTTTGTTTTATAGCTGGCTATTATTGTGAAAATCGCGCCAGCGAGAAGGGAGTCAGATCAAACTCCGTCGTTTCACCTTGCGCAAATTGCGTCGCAATTTCGCCAAGTACCGGCGCAAACTTGAAACCGTGACCGCTTAAACCGGTAATGAGTAATGTATTGTCGTGACCGGGAAGGGTATCAATGATGAAATCTTCATCTGCCGTATTATCGTATGTGCAGGAGGCACCGTGCAGGCAGCCGCCGATTCCGGGCAGTACATTGCGCAGGAAATTGAACGACTCAGAGCCATCGCTGGCGACAGCGCCAAACGGTTTCCGCTCGCCCGGCTCGGAAATCAGCTGGCCGCCATTATGCTTGCCGATCTTCAATTCGTTGTCTTCCGCCGGGAAGCCATAATACTGATCGCCATTCGGCAGCTCGCCGGTGAAAGCCGGGAAGTTATTTTTCGCGCTATAGCGACCATCGGCCTGGAACCAGGCGAAGACTTTACGTACCGGTTGAATGGGCAGTTCCGGCAATAATTTTGTTACCCAGGTCCCGGCGCTGATCAGCAGTTTTTTGCCGCTGTAGCTACCATCGGCGGTATCAATGGTCACGCCGTCGGTGTGATGGTGAATTGCGGTAACCGGGCAGTTGAACAGTTGGGCGCAGCCCGCTTCGCGCGCCAGGCGAATCCAGGTTTCTATCGCCAGCTCGCTGCGTAACACGCCGGAAGCCGGTTCAAAAATAGCCCGGTAATCTTGCGGGATACGAATCTCCGGCCAACGTTTCATAACCGCCTCAGCATCCAGCTCTTCCACGTTAAGCTCAAACTGACGCGCGCTGTGGGCTACGTTATTGAGAAAATCGGAGCCGGCGGGGCCAAGGTTAATAACCCCGGTTTTTTCGAATACGGCCTCGCCGCTACTTTGCGCGAATTCGTCCCATAGCTGCTGGGCGCGTAGCACCAACGGCACGTATCTTTCGCCCTCGCCATAAGCGTGACGAATCAGACGCGTGTTGCCATGGTGGCTGCCTTCCAGGTGCGGCGGTTTGTGGGCATCGGTCATCAGGACATTCAGACCGGCGCGGCGGGCGTAATAGCCGGCGGCAGCGCCAACGGAGCCGCTACCGATAATGATGAGGTCGTATTGCATGGTGAGTTCCGGGTTATTGTTTTATTAGCAGGGTAATTAACATCAGCCGGATGTACAAGCGCGAAAAATAATTCAGGCACCCGCAGGTGCCTGTTCAGTGAATATTTAGACATCATCGGTGATGCTAATGTCTGCGATACTCATTTGCCTGGTAATCGCCAGATTCTATCTTCGCTATTCCTGCTTCCAGAATAGAAATAAACTGACGTGCGACATCCGTCGTTAGCCATAGCGTCTGGCCAATTTCTGCTTCTTTATCGCTTTCTTGGGTGGGGTTTTGGTAGTGCAGGCGCAACATCAGCGCATCGTAGCTATCAACGGTGCTGATGTCCCATCCGACGAGGGGATGGGTCTGGATGACTTCATTATTCTTTTCCATCATAACCCCTTATTCATATGTTAAAAGACAACAATTCTCGAGGTTTAATGCTTGTTTTCTGAAGCAGGTTAATTATATCAGCAGTTAAGTGCAAACTCGAGAAAATAAATAATTAGAGACAAATTTTACGCTGATCGGTGGTTTTTTGCGCGGATTTCATCCTGGGGCTCATTATTTTTTAAGGAATTTATCAGGATATTAAGGAAAGTCTTAGTTATAAGCGGAGATAAAAAAGCCGGGGCGACCCGGCAAAAAAAAAGCACAATGAGGGAGCAAATTGATTTTGCGTAAGCAAACCCGGAGGCTTAGTCGTGGATAAACCAATCGTCGGCGCTTTCCCAGGTTTCCTGCAGGATTTCGCTAATCCGGTCTTTGTCTTCTTTCAGGCCACCGATGACAGATAAATTATTGCCGGCGGCGTAACGTACCGTGACCTGGTTTTCTCGTTCCGGATAATGTTGAGCGATACGCTTAGCGAGTTCGTTATTCAGCGCTTCCAGCGCGCCGCTGGGTAAGGCTGTGGTTTTGGCAATTGACACTTCGATGCGCATAATGGCCCCCTGGGTAATATACTGTTTATTTATACAGTAACACTTGCGCATTTACAACAGGGGGCAAAAAACTTTATTTTTTCATCGTCCAACGCACGGTTTCACCGGCCAGGAACGGCACCAACGTATCGCCTGGAAGAGCGATACTTTCGGCAACGGTGCTCTCTTCACGTACCAGTTCAACGTAGCTTTCATTCACCGGCAGGCCGTAGAAACGCGGGCCATTCAGCGAGCAGAAAGCCTCAAAATGCTCCAGCGCATTCATCTCTTCAAAGACGGTGGCGTAGCTGCCGAGCGCGGTGGGGGCATTGAAACAGCCCGCACAGCCGCAGCTGGCCTCTTTACGGTGGCGCGCGTGCGGGGCGGAGTCTGTGCCGAGGAAGGCGCGGCTGAACCCGCTGGCGACCAGTTCACGCAGCGCCTGCTGGTGGACGTTTCGCTTGAGGATCGGCAGGCAGTATAGATGCGGACGAATACCGCCAACCAGCATATGATTGCGGTTAAACATCAGATGCTGCGGCGTGATGGTGGCGGCCAGCAGTTCGTTGCCGTCGCGCACGTATTCAGCAGCATCTTTGGTGGTGATATGTTCGAAGACCACTTTTAACCCCGGCAGCCGTTTGCGCAGCGGTTCCATCACCGTCTCGATAAAGCGCGCTTCGCGATCGAAGATATCGATATCAGCATGGGTAACTTCGCCGTGCACCAGTAGCGGCATGCCCAGTTTTTCCATCCGTTCCAGTACCGGCATGATGGCGTCGGTGCTGGTTACGCCGTGACTGGAATTGGTAGTGGCGTTTGCCGGGTAGAGCTTGGCTGCGGTGAACACGCCTTCATGGAAACCGCGCTCCAGTTCGTCCGGGTCGAGCGTGTCGGTCAGGTAGCAGGTCATCAGCGGCGTGAAATCATGCCCGGCGGGAATTGCATCGATGATGCGCTGGCGGTAAGCAATGGCAGCAGCGACGGTCGTTACCGGCGGTACCAGATTCGGCATCACGATCGCCCGGCCATAAAACTCACTGGTGTAAGGCACGACGGTTTTCAACATATCATCATCGCGTAAATGAATATGCCAGTCGTCAGGGCGGCGGATTTTCAATACCTGGGGTTGTGCTGTCATGGAAGGCTCCGGCTAATTGGTTCAGTCATCAGGGCTGTTTTTTGCCGGGCACTAAGGATAAGCGTAAACGTTTTCCTTTGCACTCATTTCCGTAAAAAATTAAGGGCGCCATATTCAGCGCCCTTATCGTTTAGTCAGTGAAGGGGATGATTATCTCGCCCGGTTTCACTTCGATGCCTTTAGCGTATTTCTTCGCTAAGGCTTCGCCGGTGCTGGCATCTTCACGCAGAACGTAGGCCGGTTGCTGGTTGAAATAGCTTCGCAGCGACTGATTCAGATAAGGGATCAGCGTCTGTACCACGGAGGTGAGCTTTTCCGGCTTAACTTTCGCATCGACGACTTCCATTTCACGCAGATAAATCGCGCCTTGCTCTTTATTGAACACCGGCAGCGCTTTGAGCTTCAGGTCGATGGTCGCTTTCTGATTGCCAAACAGCGAATTCAGATCCAGATTAGCGGTTCCGCTCAGCGCCACTTTATTCGGCTCTTCACGACCGATGGCGCTGGTCAGGTTTTGCAGTTCAATATGCGCATCCGCTACGCCAGGTAGGCCGATATCTTTGGCGAAGTGATTACGTTTCTGCAGCGCCTGGTTAATCTCCTGCTCGCTAACGGAGTATTGCGTAAGCTGGTTACATCCGCTCAGAAGGCCGCCGACAATCAGCGCGGCCGCGATCAACATCTTTTTCATTGGGTTCCTTAACGTCATGCCATAGCTAATCCTGACACAAAGCAGCATGGTCTGCTAGCCCCGCTTGTACTAGCGGAAAATGCTGAAAAAAAGGATTACCACTTTGGCCGAGCGTCAGGTGCGCGGTTCCAGCATGCCGGAAGCCGATCGTTTTTGGCTGAACTGCCACCACAGCGCAATGAATGTCGCAAAGCCGATAATGCCCAGCATCAGCCACGGCAGCTCGGGCTGATTGAGCACTTTACCGGCGTCAAACAGCCAGCCGCCGCCGGCGTACCCCAGCGCGCCGCCGAAAGCCAGTCCAAGGCGGCTGAAACCCATATAGCTGCCGCGAGCGCGGGCATCGGCCAGTGACGCGCCCAGCGTTTCGCGCGCGGGTTCGGCAATGATTGAGCCGATATAAAAGATACAGATTAGGGTAAACAACTGCTGCAGTGTGCTGGTTAAGCCAATCGGCAGCATCGCCGCCGTCATCACCAGCAAACCCGCCATCAGACGATGCTCGAGGCGAAAACGTTTCTCGCTCCAGCGGGCGATGGGGTACAGCAGCGTCAAGGAAATTGTCGCTTCAATGGCATACATCCATTTCACCGCCGCCGGAGAGCCTGCAATATCGTTAACCATAATCGGCAGCATGAGCATCACCTGCACGGCCAGCATGTAGTAACCGGTCAGGGTCAGCACGTAAGTGACAAAGCGCTTATCGCGTAACACCAGCCCCAGTCCTTCGCGGATTGGCGTTTTGACCGTCGAGAGTTTCCATGCCGGCAGATACCAGGCGTTAAACGCGGCACAGGCAATAAAGAGCGCTGCCCCTGCGCTGCACACCAGACGGAAATCGTACTGTAAGAGCCAACTGCCCAGCAGAGCGCCGATGACCGCGCCGGCGCTATCCTGCATCATCAGGATAGAGAAGAAGCGACCACGTTGATGCGGGCGCACCAGTTTGACCACCAGCGCCGCTCGCGGCGGGTCGAACAGGGTGCCGCCGAGACCGGACAAAATGCATGAAAGCCAGAGCACCCAGGGCTCATGGGCGACGGCCATCGCCGCGAAACCGCCGGCGCGCATCAGCATCCCGGTGACAATCATCGGTTTGGCGCCGAAACGGTCGGCAATCGCGCCGCCGAAGATGCCTAAACCTTGTTGCACCAGTTGACGTAGACCGAGGGCAATACCGACCATCAGCGCCGCCCAGCCCATTTGGTCGACAAAACGGATCGATATCAGGGGGAATACGACAAAAAAGCCGAGCACAACCAGCATGTTATCGACCAACAGGAAATATTTACCCAGGCTCCTTGCCTGCGATACGCGGGACATTTCCCCTCCAGGGAAAAAGAAAGATAAGCTTAGATATTCTGCGGTGGCGGCGGTTATTTTCCCAGCATACTGGCGACAATATTTTTTTATCAAAAAGCAAGATCGATTGAGGCTATTCATCGAAAAACGGAGGTGGTGCAGAAAATGGTATGTTGCTGTTTTCCCACCTTCACTCAGGGAAGGTATAGTGAAAGATATCAGTTTGGGGCAGGGAACAGGAGTGAGGAATGTTTGGCTATCGCAGTAACGTACCCAAGGTGCGTTTGACGACGGACCGGCTGGTGGTGCGGCTGGTTCACGATCGTGACGCCTGGCGTCTGGCCGATTACTACGCGGAAAATAAAGGGTTCCTGAAACCCTGGGAGCCGGTGCGCGATGAAAGCCACTGTTATCCCTCCGGCTGGCAGGCGCGGTTATCGATGATTACGGAGTTTCACAAACAGGGTTCGGCATTTTATTTCGCGCTACTCGATCCTGATGAGAAAGAGATTATTGGCGTAGCGAATTTCTCAAACGTGGTGCGTGGTTCATTTCATGCCTGCTATCTCGGCTATTCCATTGGTGAAAAGTGGCAAGGGCAGGGGCTGATGTTTGAAGCGCTGACCGCGGCGATTCGCTATATGCAACGTACGCAGCATGTCCACCGCATCATGGCCAACTATATGCCGCATAACAAACGCAGCGGCGATCTGCTCGCCCGGCTCGGATTCGAAAAAGAGGGTTACGCAAAGGACTACCTCCTCATTGATGGACAATGGCGAGATCACGTATTGACGGCGTTAATGGCCACTGACTGGACCCCAGGGCGCTAAGGAGACAACATGAAATATCAGCTAACCGCGCATGAAGCGCGCATCATTGGTTGTCTGCTGGAGAAGCAGGTAACCACGCCGGAACAGTATCCACTATCAGTGAATGCGGTGGTTACCGCCTGTAACCAGAAAACCAACCGCGAGCCGGTGATGTCGCTGGCGGAAAGCGATGTCCAGAGTTTGCTGGATGAGCTGGTTAAACGCCACTACCTGCGTACGGTAAGCGGTTTTGGCAACCGGGTAACCAAATATGAACAGCGCTTCTGCAATTCCGAATTTGGCGACCTCAAATTAACGGCGGCGGAAGTCGCCATCGTCACGACGCTGCTGCTGCGCGGCGCGCAAACGCCAGGCGAGCTGCGTAGCCGCGCGCAGAGGATGTATGAATTCCGCGATATGGCCGAGGTGGAAAGCACGCTCGACAATTTGGCCAGTCGTGAAGACGGTCCTTACGTCGCGCGCCTTCCGCGCGAGCCGGGTAAACGCGAAAGCCGCTATATGCACCTGTTTTGTGATGACATGGATTCGCTCATTACCGTCGTGGAAGCCGTGTCCCCGCCGAATGACGATTTGCAGGCGCGCGTTGAGGCGCTGGAAAGTGAAGTCGCTGAGCTCAAAATACGTCTTGATTCCCTGCTGGCTCATTTAGGAGAGTAACCGTGACGGCGAAATTACGTGTTGGCGTGGTGGGGCTTGGCGGCATTGCACAAAAGGCATGGCTGCCGGTGCTTGGCGCCGCTGATGGCTGGACGCTGCAGGCCGCCTGGTCGCCGGGGAAAGAGAAAGCGTTACGCATCTGCGAAACCTGGCGTCTGCCTTATGCCGAGTCTCTGGATGCGCTGGCGGCGCAATGTGATGCGGTATTTGTTCATACATCAACCGCTTCACATTATGAAGTGGTTCATCATCTGCTGAATGCAGGCGTTCATGTTTGCGTGGACAAGCCGCTGGCGGACAAGCTCAGCGAAGCCGAATCACTGGTTGAACTGGCAGCGCGTCGGCGTTTAACGTTAATGGTGGGATTCAATCGCCGCTTTGCGCCGCTGTATCGTGAATTGAAAGCGCATCTCAATGATGCGGCGTCATTGCGCATGGATAAGCACCGTAGCGATAGCGTCGGCAAAGAACTGCGTTTTACCCTGCTGGATGATTATCTGCATGTTGTTGATACCGCACTGTGGCTGGCAGGAGATAAGGCGCGGGTGAATGGCGGGATCCTGCAAACCACTTCTCAAGGGGAAATGCTCTACGCCGAGCATCACTTCAGCGCGGGGCAACTGCAGATAACGACTAGCATGCATCGTCGCGCCGGAAGCCAGCGTGAGTGGGTGCAGGCGGTAACCGATGGCGGACTGTATGAGGTGAGCGATATGCGCGAGTGGCGTGAAGAGCGGGGCAGCGGAATCTTGCAGCGCCCGGCACCCGGCTGGCAAACAACGCTTGAGCAGCGCGGATTCGACGGCTGCGCACGGCACTTCATTGAATGCGTGCAAAATCAGACGGTTCCGGAAACCGCCGGCGAGCAGGCGCTTTTAGCCCAGCGGATCGTGGAAAAGCTCTGGCGTGAAGCGATGAGCGAATAACTGGTTGTAACAACTGACAGTAGTAATTCATTGCGAACCCGGTAGACTATCGCCACTTTCCAGCGCCCGCTTTTGCGGGCGTTTTACTCCATGGGTTGTGGAATAAGACAGTAATGAATCTATTAAAATCATTAGCGGCAGTCAGCTCGATGACCATGTTCTCGCGCGTGCTGGGGTTCGCCCGCGATGCTATCGTCGCGCGTATTTTTGGCGCCGGGATGGCGACCGACGCCTTTTTCGTGGCCTTCAAACTGCCAAACCTTTTGCGGCGTATTTTTGCCGAAGGCGCCTTTTCTCAGGCCTTTGTGCCGATCCTCGCTGAATATAAAAGCAAGCAGGGCGAAGACGCGACGCGGGTGTTCGTCTCCTATGTTTCCGGGCTGTTGACGCTGGTTCTGGCGCTGGTCACCGTGGCGGGGATGCTGGCTGCGCCATGGGTGATTACCGTAACCGCTCCGGGCTTTGCCGATACGCCGGATAAATTTGCCTTAACCACCCAACTGCTGCGTATCACCTTCCCCTATATTTTATTGATTTCGCTGGCGTCGCTGGTGGGGGCTATCCTTAACACCTGGAACCGCTTCTCGGTTCCCGCCTTCGCGCCGACCTTCCTTAACGTCAGCATGATTGGTTTTGCCCTGTTTGCCGCGCCTTATTTTCATCCGCCAATGTTGGCGATGGCCTGGGCGGTCACGGTTGGCGGTATCCTGCAACTGGCGTACCAACTGCCGCATCTGAAAAAAATCGGTATGCTGGTGCTGCCGCGGGTTAATCTGAAAGATGCCGGGGCGATTCGCGTGGTCAAGCAGATGGGGCCGGCGATCCTCGGCGTATCCGTCAGCCAGATTTCGCTGATTATCAACACCATTTTCGCCTCCTTCCTGGTCTCAGGTTCGGTCTCCTGGATGTATTATGCCGACCGTCTGATGGAGTTCCCCTCCGGTGTGTTGGGCGTGGCGCTGGGGACCATTCTGTTGCCATCGCTATCAAAAAGTTTCGCCAGCGGCAATCACGATGAGTACTGCCGACTGATGGATTGGGGGCTGCGCCTGTGCTTCCTGTTGGCCTTGCCAAGCGCGGTTGCCTTAGGCATTCTCGCCAAACCGCTGACGGTATCGCTATTCCAGTACGGTAAGTTTAACGCTTTTGATGCGGCGATGACCCAGCGCGCGCTGGTGGCTTATTCGGTTGGTCTGATGGGGCTTATCGTCGTGAAGGTGCTGGCGCCGGGCTTCTACTCGCGCCAGGATATCAAGACGCCGGTTAAAATCGCCATTGTTACCCTGATTATGACCCAGGTAATGAACCTGGCGTTTATTGGTCCGTTGAAGCATGCCGGTTTGTCGCTGTCTATTGGTCTGGCCGCGTGTCTGAACGCCGCGCTGCTTTACTGGCAACTGCGTAAGCAGAAAATCTTCACCCCGCAGCCGGGCTGGTTCGTCTTCCTGCTGCGTCTGGTCATCGCGGTGCTGGTCATGGCGGCAGCGCTCGTCGGCGTGATGTATCTGATGCCGGAATGGTCGCAGGGGACGATGCCGTTCCGCCTGATGCGTCTGATGGTAGTGGTAGTCGCCGGCGTTGTCGCCTATTTCGCGACCTTGCTGCTGCTCGGCTTCCGCCTGAAAGAGTTTGCCCGCCGCACGATTTAAATTCATCGTTACGTCGGGCCTGATTAACCCGTTCCGCTATGCGGAGCGGGTTTTTTTATCTCACGGCGCGTTCAGCGGCCTGTAGACGGGCATTTTCCAGCAGGCGGATAATCAGAGCAATCGCGCCGCTGCTCACCGCCAGAATCACCACGCCATTCCAGCCAGCCAGCACGTACAGTTTACTTCCCAGCACCGATCCCAGAGCCATACCGATGAAGACCACGGTAAACAGCAAGGCGTTAAGCCTGCCGCGGGCCTGTGGCTCCAGGCTGTAAACCAGATTTTGATGCGCTACCAGGCTTGATTGCAGACCAAGGTCAAAACCGATAGCCGATAACGCAATCAGCGCCAGTTGGCCGTGTACCGGCAGGGCGGGCAGTAGCAACATCAGGGCAAAGGAGACGGTGACTAACGCCGCGCCGAGCTGGGTAACTCTCCCCGCGCCAACTTTATCCGCCAGTCCTCCTGCCAGCGGTGCCGCCAGGGCGCCTGCCGCGCCAGCGATACCGAAGCCGCCGGCGACCGCGCTACCCATCTGAAAATGTTCGGCGAGCATCACCGCCAGCGTCGACCAGAACGCGCTAAAGGCGATAGACAAAAAGCCCTGGGCGAATGCCGCGCGGCGCAGCGCGGGATAGCGCTGCCACAAATGGGCCATTGACTTCATCAACTGCGGATAACTGAGGGTAGAGTGGATCTCAAAACGCGGCAGAACACGCCACATTAACAGGCCGATGAAGGCGATACTGACTGCCGCAGCCTGGTACATGACCCGCCAGCCAAATAGCGCGCCGACCAGCCCGCTGACGGTACGCGAAAGCAGGATCCCGAGCAGCAGGCCGGTCATCACCGTACCGACCATTTTCCCCTGTTTGCCCGCCGGCGCCAGAATCGCCGCCGCCGGGACAATATCCTGCGCCATGGTCGCCGCCATGCCGATCAGCAGGCTGACGACCAGCAGCGAGGTAAGCTGACCGGTCAGGCTGCAGAGTAGCAACAGCGCCGCCAGCACGGCGCTTTTCAGCAGGATAAGCGTTCTGCGATCGTGGCGGTCGCCGAGCGGCAGCAGAAATAATATTCCCAATGCATAGCCTGCCTGAGTCAACGTGGGCACCAGCCCCATTCCCTCTACGCTGAGATGCAGGTTGGCGCCGATTAACGGCAGCAGCGGTTGGGCGTAGTAGATGGATGCGACGCTAAAGCCTGCGCCGAGCGCGAGAATAAAAATAACCCATCCGGCCTGGCGGGTGGATAAAGGAAGCGGTGTCATGGTAATGCCCTCGTAAATGCGTTGGCGCTATTGTTCCCCGAAGCGGACTGGCGCGGAAGATAGGGTAGTGGTAAAACGGTTATACGTAGCACGTATAGGCAAAATATAAATGAATAAACAAGAGCGTATAGATCGGATTGAGCTGATGCGGACGTTTATTCGCATCGTCGAAGCGGGTTCGCTCTCGGCGGCAGCTCTCCAGATGAGTACGACACAGGCGACCGTTAGCCGACGCTTGCAGTCGCTGGAGACGTTACTTGGCGCAAGGCTTATTCTGCGCACGACCCATGCGATGAAACTGACCGATGACGGCGAGCGTTGCTATCAACATGCGCGACGGCTGGTGGAGAGTTGGCTGGCGCTGGAAGATGATCTACGCATCGAGGAAGACCGACCGGTTGGCGTGCTGCGGGTGCGGGCGCCGCACGCGTTTGGCCAACAGCAATTGCTGGGCCCGCTGGTGAGTTTTCTGCAGCGATATCCTGAGCTCTCCGTTGAGTGGATGCTGAATGATAAAACCGTCGACTTTCTGAGCGATAATATTGATTGCGCGATCCGCGTCGGTGCGGAGGTCGATCCGGCAACGGTATCGGTACTATTGGCTGTGGTTCCCCGGAGCCTGGTGGTTGCGCCTGAGCTATTGGCGCGCCACCCGGAACTCAGCGAACCTCAGACGCTCTCCACGCTGCCCTGGGTCGCTATCAGCACTTTTTACCAGCATGAAGTCACGCTACAGCATCAGGTGGGCGGGCAGTTGATGAGCTTCCCGATTGTCCCTTGTCTGAGTACGGATAGCGTCTACGTTGCGCGTAACACCGCGCTGGCGGGGTTGGGGGCGGCTATTGTTTCCAGTTGGGCGGTGGAGGAGGATATTGCGGCAGGCCGGCTGATTGAGCCGTTTGCGCAGTGGCGGGCTTCGCCGCTGCCGGTGCATCTGGTTTACCCCTGGGCGCGCTATTATCCGACGCGGCTACGCAAGTTTCTCGATTTGATGCGCGAGGTAATGCCGCAGGTGGCGGGGATGCAGCGTCCGGACGAGAAGAAATAAAAAAACCGGCCAGTTGGCCGGTTTTTTAGTGGTGCACCGTTACTCTACAGGTTGCGGCCGAGTCGCTTCCGCCGTGGCCTGATGAGTGGCGCTATGGCCGCCTGCAGACCCTTTACCCTCAAAGGCAAACGGAGGACGAACCCAATCGCTTTGGCGCGGTGCTTCCGGCACGTATTCCGGAGCCGGGGCGCGGGTCATCGGCGCGGTCGCGTGGCGAGTCGCAGTGGATGTCGGTTGCGCTTTCACCACTGGCGCGGCGTTGACGACCGGTGTCGGTTCAACAACCGGCGCGGCTTCTTCAACGGCGGCAACGGTGGTTTCTTCGACAACAGCGGTTTCTTCTGCGACGGTTTCTTCAGTAGCCGGAGCAGGAGTCGTCTCAGTTTCTTCGGCTACCGTCTCTGCTGGTTCACTGATCTCTGCCTGCGGCACAACGTTTTCCGCAACAGCCGCAGTCTCTTCAACCACCGCCGTTTCTTCGACGACCGGCGCTTGAGCTACAGTCGCTTCTGGGGTCGGTTCGTTGGCCACTGCCGGTGCGGCAGTTTCAGCCGCGACGGTTTCCGCAACGACAACCGGAGCGATAGTCTCCGCGACGACTGGCGTAATGATAGGCTCAACGCTGGCGGTTTCTTGTACCGGTAACTCTTCCTGCTGCTGATCCTGCACGCGAGCAATCGGATAACGGATCCACGCTTTACCAGATGCCAGCTCAGGCGATGCGCAGGCGATAGCCAACGGCATCGGCGACTGGGTCGGATAACGCTCATCGCGGTAACGGCGACGACGCTGACCGCTTACGCGCAGGTGACGCGGAGAGCGACGTGAACGGCGAGGCATACCGTTAGATTCACGAGCGTCGCCGTTTTCATCCTGCTCAGCGGCAGTTTCAACGACGGCCGGCAGATCGACTTTTGCCAGTTCAGTACGCGGCGTAGTAGATTCCGGCTGCTGCTCGGCTACGGTTTCGATAACCTGCTCGGTTTCCACGGACTCAAAGCGGATTTTCTGCGCCAGCTGACGCGGCTTACGACGCGGCATGCTCTGAACGCGTTCTTCCTGCTCGGTTTCCTGCTGGACTACCGGTTCTTCACGGGTCTGAGCTTTCGCTTCCTGCTGTGCCTGGCGCTTGTCATCATTACGACGACGGTTGCGTTCACGGCGCGGTTGCTGCTGCTCATCACGTGATTTGCCGGTATCAGCCTCATTGCCTGCGGTTTGACGAGATTCGCGCTGTTCAACGTTCTGCGGTTGTTTCTCACGGCGATTACGGCGGTTTTCCTCACGAGACTCACGAGAGTCGCGACCTTCAGCGTTTTCTCCACGGTTATCGCGATTGTCACGATTATCGCGGCTATCGCGGTTATCACGACGGTCATTGCGATCGCGGCGATTATTAGAACGCGGTTTACGACGCTCTTGCTGACGTTCCGGTTTCTCTTCTGTTTTTTGCTCAGTCTTGACTTCCGCCGGTTTGGCTTCTTCTGCGCCAGCAAAAATGTTTTTCAATGCGCCAAAGAAGCGGGACAGCAGGCCAGGTTGGGCAGGCGTTGCTACTTTTGCGGCTGGAGCGGCGGCGGCTTTCGCTGCGACCGGGGCGGCTGAGGTTTCTTCCTGTACCGGTACTGGCGGCGCATCCGGCATCACGAAAGCGGCCAGCGCAGGTTCCTCACGGCGTTTACGCTCAGCAGGTTCCTCGTCGGACGGCATCGCCATCTCTTCTTCGTGCAGTTTCGGCAGCAAATAGCTCAGGGTTGAGGTCTCTTCGCCTTTACGCACGCGCAGTACGGAGTAGTGCGGGGTTTGCATCTCGTCGTTCGGGACGATGATGACGCGAATGTCGCTCTGACGGGTTTCAATCGCGCTGACTGCGGCACGTTTTTCGTTAAGCAGATAAGACGCAATGGGGACCGGAACGATCGCGTGGACTTCTTTGGTGTTCTCTTTCAGCGCTTCTTCTTCAATCAGACGCAGGATAGAGAGCGACAGCGATTCGTTGTCACGCACGGTACCGGTGCCGCTACAGCGTGGGCACACGTGGTGGCTGGATTCACCCAGTGACGGGCTCAGACGCTGGCGGGACATCTCCAGCAGGCCGAAGCGCGAGATATGGCTGATCTGGATACGCGCGCGGTCCTGGCGGACGGCTTCACGCAGGCGGTTTTCAACTGCGCGCTGGTGGCGTACCGGGGTCATATCGATGAAGTCGATAACGATTAGGCCGCCAAGGTCGCGCAGACGCAGCTGGCGCGCGATTTCGTCAGCCGCTTCGAGGTTAGTATTGAACGCCGTTTCTTCGATATCGCCGCCGCGGGTCGCGCGAGCGGAGTTGATGTCGATAGCGGTCAGCGCTTCGGTACTATCAATAACGATAGAACCACCGGATGGCAGGCGAACTTCACGCTGGAACGCGGATTCAATCTGGGATTCAATCTGGTAGTGGCTGAACAGCGGGATTTCACCGGTGTACAATTTGATTTTGCTGCTGAAATCCGGACGACCGAGGGCGGCGATATGCTGGCGCGCCAGCTCAAGCACTTTCGGGTTATCGATCAGGATTTCGCCGATGTCCTGGCGCAGGTAGTCGCGGAAGGCACGTACGATAACGTTACTTTCCTGGTGGATCAGGAATGGAGCAGGGCGGCTCTCCGCGGCTTTCTGAATCGCTTCCCAGTGCTTCAGGCGGAAGCTCAGATCCCACTGCAGCGCTTCAGCGGATTTGCCGACGCCCGCGGTACGTACGATAAGACCCATGCCGTCCGGCAACTGCAGGCTCGCCAGCGCTTCTTTCAGCTCGGTACGATCGTCACCTTCGATACGGCGTGAAATACCGCCGGCGCGAGGGTTATTCGGCATCAGTACCAGGTAGCTGCCTGCCAGGCTGATAAAGGTGGTCAGCGCAGCGCCTTTATTACCGCGCTCTTCTTTATCAATCTGAACAATGACTTCCTGACCTTCGCGCAGAACGTCCTTAATGTTAGGGCGGCCATGAGAGCTGTAATTGGCTGGGAAGTATTCGCGGGCAATTTCTTTGAGGGGGAGGAAACCATGACGCTCAGCGCCGTAATCGACAAACGCGGCTTCAAGGCTAGGTTCAATACGTGTGATTTTGCCTTTGTAGATGTTCGCTTTTTTCTGCTCGTGCCCGGGGCTTTCGATATCCAGGTCGTACAGGCGCTGCCCATCAACAAGAGCGACGCGCAACTCTTCCTGCTGAGTTGCGTTGATTAACATTCTTTTCATCGTAACTTACTCATTATTCTTACATTGACGACTAAGCTACGGGCAGAGTAACGCCTTACCGGGTGAAAACCGATGGCCTCGAGTCTGGTTCACGTCGCCAACCTCACGGTTGTCGCGCGCTTAAGAGGCGCAGAGTGTCGGTCGCCTGTGTTTCAAACGGAAACACAGCGCAATTATTCAGGGGAACAGCCTGGGATGTATCACCAGAGAATATTCCATTTATACACTTCATCCTTTAAGTGATTTCGCGTTGGCCGCGCTTGTTCACTTCAATCGATTGCTTGTACAACCGACTGAAGATTCTCTCTTTTGCAGCCTTGACGCACCTCAAACGATGTTGCGTATATTCTCATCGTCTCTCACGTCGCAGGGGTAATGGCTTAACCTGTTCACCTCAATCGGAGGATTCAGATGAACTCCCGGTAGTCCCGGAGTCGTCGCCGTCCTGCCACGCAAAAATCTTATAGAGCCTGTGCCGGTAAGGACTGCAACCCGCAGCCCGCTAACTGTCTGAAAGATCAATACGTCTTACGCCATTGCTGCGTGGATGATCGGTCAGACAAAATTGGTCATTCCGCTAATTTCTTGTTCTAACAAGTGTCAACACGGAAAACAGCCTCATTATTCCATTGCTAACCTTGTTATAGCAAGTTCACTTTTACCTTTTATCACCGGGTTACTCACAGTTTTTTCACCAGCGTCTACAGATTGTTCTAATAACAAACAAAACGCCGATGAAGCATGCGATGAAATCCGGATACTGATAAATATAAGCATATAAAAATGAGTGGCGCTAATGCCCTCGGCTATTTAGAATCGCCGACCATGAAAACTGAGACTCCAACCGTAAAAATGGTTGCCATTTCCGCCGATGAAGCGGGGCAACGTATCGACAACTTTTTGCGTACGCAACTTAAGGGCGTACCGAAGAGCATGATTTATCGCATCCTGCGTAAAGGCGAGGTGCGGGTAAACAAAAAACGCGTCAAGCCGGAATATAAACTGGAAGATGGCGATGAAGTGCGTATCCCGCCAGTGCGTGTCGCCGAGCGCGAAGAAGAGGCCGTTTCGCCGCACCTGCAAAAAGTGGCGGCGCTGTCGGATGTGATTCTCTATGAAGACGATCATATCCTGGTGCTGAATAAACCTTCCGGCACCGCAGTGCACGGCGGTAGCGGTCTGAGCTTCGGCGTGATTGAAGGGCTGCGCGCGCTGCGCCCGGAGGCTCGTTTCCTTGAACTGGTTCACCGTCTCGATCGCGATACTTCCGGCGTGCTGTTGGTGGCGAAAAAACGTTCGGCGCTTCGTTCGCTCCACGAGCAGCTGCGTGAGAAAGGGATGCAGAAGGATTATCTGGCGCTGGTGCGCGGTCAGTGGCAGTCGCACACGAAGGTGGTACAAGCGCCTCTGCTGAAAAATATTCTGCAGAGCGGCGAGCGTATCGTGCGCGTGAGCCAGGAAGGTAAGCCCTCCGAAACGCGCTTTAAAGTAGAAGAGCGTTACGCATTTGCCACGCTGGTGCGCTGTAGTCCGGTTACCGGGCGTACGCACCAGATTCGCGTTCATACGCAGTATGCGGGACATCCGATTGCTTTTGACGATCGCTATGGCGATCGCGAGTTTGACAAGCAGCTTTCAGGGACTGGCTTAAACCGCCTGTTTTTGCATGCGGCGGCGTTGAAATTCACCCATCCTGGCACCGGAGAGGTGATGCGTATTGAAGCGCCGTTGGATAACCAACTGAAGCACTGCTTACAGGTTTTACGTAATAGCAAATAGGTAAAGCGGCGGATTTATACTCCGCCGCTTTCTTTTCTGACTAACTGAGTAACGGGTTGTAGCCTTCCCGGCGCAACATCTGGCATAGCGCTATTAGCGGTAACCCAACCAGCGAATTAGGGTCGCGTCCTTCCAGTCGTTCAAATAGCGTAATACCTAATCCTTCGCTTTTAAAACTCCCGGCGCACTGCAGAGGGTTCTCTTTACGGATATAGGCCTCGATCTCCTGATCGCTTAAATGCCGAAAATGGACGTCGAAAGGTTCGCATTCCGTTTGCAGGTGTCCGTTGGCGGAATTATAGAGCGCCAGTCCGGTATAAAAAGTGACAATCGTGCCGCTGGCTTTGCGTAGCTGACGGTGGGCGTTTTCTTCAGTGTGTGGTTTACCGGTAATTTCGCCGTCTAAGACGCAAACCTGATCGGAACCTATAATAAGGTGCTGAGGGAAGCGGGATGCCAGCGCCTGGGCTTTGGCTTGCGCCAGACGCACAACCAACTGGCGGGCGGATTCGCCGGGCAGAGGCGTTTCATCAACCTCAGGCGCTGCGCATTCGAACGGCAGCGAGAGTTTTTCCAGCAGCATCCGCCGCCACGGCGAGGTTGAGGCCAGGAGAAGATTAGACATATTTTTTCATCCACATATAGCGCTTCGCAGAGCATCATTTTAAACTATGCGCCGCAATGTGTGCGAATAAATGGCAAAAGGCAACCTGAGGCTGCCTTTTTCTTTGACTCTATGACATTACAAAGTTAATATGCGCGCCCTATGCAAAAGGTAAAATTACCCCTGACTCTCGATCCGGTTCGCACGGCTCAAAAACGCCTTGATTACGAGGGTATCTACGCCCGTGATCAGGTTGGCCGTGTCGCCGATTCAGTCGTCAGCGTGGACAGTGATGTGGAATGCAGCATGTCGTTCGCTATCGATAACCAGCGTCTCGCCGTTATTACCGGTGATGCGAAGGTATCGGTAACCCTCGAATGTCAGCGTTGCGGGAAACCGTTCCCTCATCATGTTCACACAACGTATTGTTTCAGCCCTGTCAGAAATGACGAACAGGCAGAAGCACTACCGGAAGCGTATGAGCCGATTGAGGTTAACGAATTCGGTGAAATCGATCTGCAGGCGATGGTTGAGGATGAAATCATTCTTTCCTTGCCGGTAGTTCCGGTGCATGATTCTGAACACTGTGAAGTGTCCGACGCGGACATGGTCTTTGGCGAACTGCCTGAAGAGGCACAAAAACCAAACCCATTTGCCGTATTAGCCAGCTTAAAGCATAAGTAATTGAGGAGTAAGGTCCATGGCCGTACAACAGAATAAACCAACCCGTTCCAAACGTGGCATGCGTCGTTCCCATGACGCTCTGACCGCAGTCACCAGCCTGTCTGTAGACAAAACTTCTGGTGAGAAACACCTGCGTCACCACATCACTGCCGACGGTTTCTACCGCGGTCGCAAGGTAATCGCTAAGTAATCACGCCTTACTCCGTGGATTTCACGTTGCAAGAAAACGTAATTAACGTCCTTGTAACGTGAAAGACAAGAGTAAAAGCGTGGTGAAGCTTAGTGAGGATCTCCCCAGGTAACTGGGGAATAACCGAACCGGGCAGCGACGATACCTTGACACGTCTAACCCTGGCGTTAGATGTCATGGGGGGCGATTTTGGCCCATCCGTGACAGTGCCTGCAGCACTGCAGGCACTGAACTCTAATTCGCAACTCACACTTCTTTTAGTCGGCGACCCCGACGCCATCACGCCATTACTTGCCAAAGCTGATTTCGAACAACGTTCGCGATTGCAGATTATTCCTGCACAGTCAGTTATTGCCAGTGATGCGCGGCCCGCTCAGGCTATCCGCAATAGTCGCGGTAGCTCGATGCGTCTGGCGCTGGAGCTGGTAAAAGAAGGCCGGGCCGAGGCCTGTGTTAGCGCGGGAAATACCGGCGCGCTGATGGGACTGGCGAAATTATTGCTCAAACCCATTGAGGGAATTGAGCGCCCGGCGCTGGTGACGGTGCTACCGCATCAGCAAAAGGGCAAAACGGTGGTGCTGGATTTAGGCGCCAACGTCGATTGTGATAGCACGATGCTGGTACAGTTCGCGGTGATGGGCGCGGTGTTAGCTGAAGAAGTCGTAGGGATTAAAAATCCACGCATTGCGCTGTTGAATATCGGCGAAGAAGAGATGAAAGGTCTCAATAGCATCCGTGATGCGTCGGCGATTCTCAAAAAGCTGCCGTCCTTCAACTATATTGGTTACCTTGAAGCTAACGAGTTGCTGACGGGTAAAACGGATGTTCTGGTTTGTGATGGATTCACGGGCAACGTCACATTAAAGACGATGGAAGGTGTTGTCAGAATGTTCCTTTCGCTGCTGAAATCACAGGGAGAGGGAAAAAAACGGTCGTGGTGGCTGATTTTATTAAAGCGTTGGTTACAAAAAAGCCTGAGCAGGCGATTCAGTCACCTCAACCCCGACCAGTATAATGGCGCCTGTCTGTTAGGATTGCGCGGTTCTGTGATCAAAAGTCATGGCGCTGCCAACCAGCGCGCATTTTGCGTCGCAATAGAGCAGGCAGTGCAGGCGGTGCAGCGGCAGGTTCCACAGCGGATCGCCGCTCGCCTGGAATCGTTATACCCAGCAGGCTTTGAACTGCCAGGGAGCAGCAGCGGTAACGGGAATGCCCGACGGCACAACGGGACCAACGGATACGACTGACGCCCTGCGGTTTGAACAACGCGGGTATATTACCCAAGAGTGACTGAGCGTACATGTATACAAAGATTATTGGCACCGGCAGCTATCTGCCTGAGCAAGTGCGTACTAACGCCGACCTGGAAAAAATGGTTGAAACGACTGACGAGTGGATTGTCACGCGTACAGGTATTCGTGAACGCCGTATTGCCGCAGCGAACGAAACAGTTGCTACGATGGGCTTCGAAGCCGCAAAGAAAGCGCTTGAAATGGCGAATGTCAACCCGGAGCAAATTGGTCTGATCGTTGTTGCGACCACCTCGGGCACTCATGCCTTCCCGAGCTCTGCGTGCCAGATTCAATCTATGCTGGGCGTAAAAGGTTGCCCGGCGTTCGACGTCGCAGCCGCCTGCGCGGGCTTTACCTATGCCCTGAGCATCGCCGATCAGTACGTGAAAAACGGCGCCGTTGATTATGCGCTGGTGATCGGCGCTGACGTGCTGGCGCGCACCTGCGATCCAACCGATCGCGGTACGATCATTATCTTCGGTGACGGCGCGGGCGCGGTAGTGCTCGGCGCTTCTGAAGAGCCGGGGATTATCTCCACGCATCTGCATGCCGATGGCCGCTACGGCGACCTGTTAACGCTGCCGAACGCCGATCGCGTTGAGCCGGAAAACCCGATTTATCTGACGATGGCCGGTAACGAAGTGTTTAAAGTTGCGGTCACCGAACTGGCGCATATCGTTGACGAGACGCTGGCGGCCAACAACCTTGAGCGCTCGGCGCTGGATTGGCTGGTGCCGCATCAGGCTAACCTGCGTATCATCAGCGCGACGGCGAAAAAGCTGGGAATGTCGATGGATAATGTGGTGGTCACGCTCGATCGTCACGGTAATACTTCCGCGGCCTCGGTTCCTTGCGCGCTCGATGAAGCCGTTCGCGATGGCCGTATTCAACGCGGTCAGTTGATTCTGCTGGAAGCCTTCGGTGGTGGTTTCACCTGGGGTTCCGCGCTGGTTCGTTTTTAGTATAAGGATTTAAACATGACGCAATTTGCTTTTGTGTTCCCGGGACAGGGCTCTCAGGCTGTCGGTATGCTGGCAGATATGGCCGCGACCTGGCCAGTTATTGAAGAGACCTTCGGCGAAGCTTCCGCAGCGTTGGGTTACGATCTGTGGGCGCTTGCCCAACAGGGCCCGGCAGAAGAACTGAACAAAACCTGGCAAACGCAACCGGCGCTGCTGACCGCGTCCGTCGCGTTATATCGCGTATGGCAGCAGCAGGGCGGTAAAGCGCCGGCGCTGTTAGCCGGTCATAGCCTGGGCGAATACTCTGCGCTGGTCTGCGCAGGCGTTATCAATTTCGCTGATGCTGTTCGTCTGGTTGAACTGCGTGGTAAATTCATGCAGGAAGCGGTACCGGAAGGTACCGGCGCAATGTCTGCAATTATTGGCCTTGACGACGCGTCCATCGCTAAAGCTTGTGAAGAATCTGCGCAAGGGCAGGTGGTTTCGCCAGTGAACTACAATTCACCGGGCCAGGTGGTTATCGCCGGGCACAAAGAAGCCGTTGAACGCGCGGGCGCCGCGTGTAAAGCCGCAGGCGCCAAACGCGCGCTGCCGCTGCCGGTCAGCGTACCTTCGCACTGCGCGCTGATGAAACCTGCCGCTGAAAAACTGGCGGTAGAGCTGCAGAAAATCACTTTTAACGCGCCGACCGTTGCGGTTGTGAACAACGTCGACGTGAAGTGCGAAACCGCGCCGGACGCTATCCGCGACGCGCTGATTCGCCAGCTGTACAGCCCGGTGCAGTGGACTAAGACCGTTGAGTTTATGGCATCTCAGGGCGTCGAGCACCTGTATGAAATGGGCCCGGGTAAAGTCCTCACCGGCCTGACCAAACGTATTGTTGACACCCTGACTGCTTCTGCGCTCAACGAGCCGGCTGCGATGTCTGCGGCGCTTGAGCAATAAAAGAGGAATACCATGAGTTTTGAAGGAAAAATCGCGCTGGTTACCGGCGCGAGCCGCGGTATCGGCCGCGCTATCGCTGAAACCCTCGCCGCGCGCGGCGCGAAAGTTATCGGTACTGCCACCAGCGAAAGCGGCGCGCAGGCAATCAGCGACTATTTAGGCGCCAACGGTAAAGGTCTGATGTTGAATGTGACCGACCCGGCATCTATTGAATCTGTTCTGGAAAATGTTCGCGCAGAGTTTGGCGAAGTTGACATCCTGGTCAATAATGCCGGGATTACTCGTGATAACCTGTTAATGCGAATGAAAGATGATGAGTGGAACGATATTATCGAAACCAACCTGTCATCGGTATTCCGTCTGTCAAAAGCGGTAATGCGCGCTATGATGAAAAAGCGTCATGGACGTATTATCACTATCGGTTCTGTGGTTGGTACCATGGGAAATGCTGGTCAGGCTAACTACGCTGCGGCGAAAGCGGGTCTGATCGGTTTCAGTAAGTCACTGGCACGTGAAGTTGCGTCTCGCGGTATTACTGTAAACGTTGTTGCTCCGGGCTTTATTGAAACGGACATGACGCGTGCGCTGACCGATGAGCAGCGTGCGGGTACGCTGGCGGCAGTTCCTGCGGGGCGCCTTGGCTCCCCAAATGAAATCGCCAGCGCGGTTGCATTCTTAGCCTCTGACGAAGCGGGTTACATCACTGGTGAAACCCTGCACGTCAATGGCGGAATGTATATGGTCTGACCGAGATTTGCGCAAAATGTTCAGGAAGCGCGCAGTCTGCACGCTTGCGGGTACTGTTTTGTGCGAAATCATTTGCGTTATTAGGGCAAACAGCCGCAAAATAGCGTAAAATCGTGGTAAGACCTGCCGGGATTTAGTTGCAAATTTTTCAACATTTTATACACTACGAAAACCATCGCGAAAGCGAGTTTTGATAGGAAATTTAAGAGTATGAGCACTATCGAAGAACGCGTTAAGAAAATTATCGGCGAACAGCTGGGCGTTAAGCAGGAAGAAGTTACCAACAATGCTTCCTTCGTTGAAGACCTGGGCGCTGATTCTCTTGACACCGTTGAGCTGGTAATGGCTCTGGAAGAAGAGTTTGATACTGAGATTCCGGACGAAGAAGCTGAGAAAATCACCACCGTTCAGGCTGCCATTGATTACATCAACGGTCACCAGGCGTAAGTGAACATCTCCAGGCGGTCATTCGACCGCCTGAGTTTTATCTTTTTTTGTCCCACAAGAATCTATTTTCCCTCCCTGGAGGACAACCGTGTCTAAGCGTCGTGTAGTTGTGACCGGACTGGGCATGTTGTCTCCTGTCGGCAATACCGTAGAGTCTACCTGGAAAGCTCTCCTTGCCGGTCAGAGTGGCATCAGCCTGATCGACCATTTCGATACTAGCGCCTATGCAACGAAATTTGCTGGCTTAGTAAAGGATTTTAACTGTGATGATATCATCTCGCGCAAAGAACAGCGCAAGATGGATGCCTTCATTCAATATGGAATTGTCGCTGGCGTTCAGGCCATGCAGGATTCTGGCCTTGAAGTGACGGAAGAAAACGCAACCCGCATCGGCGCCGCTATCGGTTCCGGTATTGGTGGCCTTGGCTTGATCGAAGAAAACCACAGTTCGCTGGTAAATGGCGGACCGCGGAAGATCAGCCCGTTCTTCGTACCGTCCACAATTGTTAACATGGTGGCCGGTCATCTGACCATCATGTTCGGTCTGCGTGGACCGAGTATCTCCATCGCGACCGCTTGTACTTCAGGCGTACACAATATCGGCCACGCGGCGCGTATTATCGCTTACGGCGATGCCGATGCGATGGTTGCCGGTGGTGCAGAGAAGGCGAGTACGCCGCTGGGCGTAGGCGGCTTTGGCGCTGCGCGCGCGCTGTCTACCCGCAATGACAATCCGCAGGCGGCAAGCCGTCCGTGGGATAAAGAGCGTGATGGCTTCGTGCTGGGTGACGGCGCCGGTATGGTCGTACTGGAAGAGTACGAGCATGCGAAAAAACGCGGCGCGAAAATCTACGCTGAGATCGTCGGCTTTGGTATGAGCAGCGATGCCTACCATATGACGTCTCCACCGGAAGATGGCGCTGGCGCTGCGCTGGCGATGGTTAACGCCATTCGTGATGCGGCAATTGAACCGGGCCAGATTGGCTACGTCAACGCCCACGGAACTTCTACGCCAGCGGGCGATAAAGCAGAAGCCCAGGCGGTGAAATCCGTGTTTGGCGATGCGGCACGCCGTGTGATGGTGAGCTCCACCAAATCCATGACTGGCCACCTGTTAGGCGCGGCTGGCGCAGTAGAGTCTATCTACTCTATTCTCGCGCTGCGCGATCAGGCGGTTCCGCCGACCATCAACCTGGATAACCCGGATGAAGGTTGCGACCTTGACTTCGTTCCTCATGAAGCGCGTCAGGTTTCCGGTATGGAATACACCCTGTGTAACTCCTTCGGCTTTGGCGGTACTAACGGTTCGATTATCTTCAAAAAAGTATGATCAACCGCTAATGCTGGTTTAAGCGTTGACGAAAGACCCGCCTGGCGGGTCTTTTTTTATTCGGTTTTCTCCGCTTGTTCTCTGCTTTTTATCCTGAGACACTGTGCCACCGGTGAGAGGAGCCCTCTATGTTCTTGATAAATGGTGTCGAGCAGGATGTTCTGGCAGCAAATGACCGCGCAATTCAATTCGGTGATGGCTGTTTCACCACCTCGCGAATCATCAACGGCCAGATAGCCTTTTTCAATGCCCATCTGGGCCGTTTGCAGGATACGTGCGAAAAACTCTTTATACCTTTTACTGAATGGCGAACGTTGGCCGCAGAGATGCAAGAACTGGCAAAGCCGCACAGTGAAGGCGTCCTCAAAGTGGTCATAACGCGTGGCTCAGGAGGCCGGGGATATAGCGCGACAGGCTGCATGCAGCCGAACCGCATGATGAGCGTTTCTTCTTTCCCCTCGCATTATGCGCGATGGCGAGAAGAGGGAATAACCCTGGCGTTAAGTCCGATCCGCCTGGGGCGCAATCCCTCGCTGGCCGGGCTCAAACATCTTAATCGCCTGGAACAAGTCTTGATTCGTTCTCATCTTGAGCAGACAGACGCCGATGAGGCGCTGGTCCTTGACAGCGACGGGTGGCTTACGGAATGCTGTGCCGCGAATGTGTTCTGGCGTAAAGGAAGCCATGTGTTCACGCCGCGCCTCGATCAGGCGGGCGTCAATGGCATTATGCGCCAGTACTGTATAGCCAAGTTGGCACGTTCGCCTTTTGATGTTGTCGAAGTATCCGTGCGCCCCGATGTGCTGCGCGATGTCGATGAAGTGCTGATTTGCAATGCGCTTATGCCGCTGGTACCGGTTTGTCGTTGGGATGACGTCTGTTGGTCTGAACGCGATCTTTACCATTTTTTAGCCCCATTGTGTGAGCTGCCTGGTTAGTCATGAAGAAAATGTTACGTTTTGTCCTGCTGTTAGTCGTGGTGTTCGGTATTGCCGCAGCGGCAGGTATGTGGAAAGTCCGCCAACTGGCAGATAGTAAGTTGCTTATTAAAGAAGAGACCATCTTCACCCTTGAGCCAGGAACCGGGCGAGTGGTGCTTGGCCAGCAGCTGTATGGCGATAAAATCATTAATCGTCCACGCGTATTCCAGTGGCTGCTGCGCGTCGAACCTGAACTTTCTCATTTCAAAGCGGGTACCTATCGCTTCACACCGCAAATGACGGTGCGCGAGATGCTGCAGCTTTTAGCGAGCGGTAAAGAAGCGCAGTTCCCGCTACGGTTTGTTGAAGGGATGCGCGTTAGCGACTATTTGCGTCAGCTGCGCGATGCGCCGTATGTGAAGCACACTTTAGAAGACGACAGTTACGAAACGGTCGCCAAAGCGCTGGGTCTTGAGCACGCCGATTGGGTTGAAGGTTGGTTATGGCCGGATACCTGGATGTACACCGCCAATACCAGCGATATCGCCATTCTTAAACGCGCGCACCAGAAAATGGTCGCTGCGGTAGCGAAAGCCTGGGAAGGGCGGGCGGATAATCTACCCTATAAAGATCAAAACCAGTTACTGACCATGGCCTCTATCGTTGAGAAAGAGACCGCGGTTCCTGCCGAGCGCGATCGCGTGGCGTCAGTCTTTATCAACCGTCTACGCATTGGCATGCGTTTGCAGACCGACCCTACCGTAATTTACGGCATGGGAGAGCGCTATAATGGTAAACTGTCGCGTAAAGATCTGGAGACGCCGACCGCCTATAACACCTATGTGATTAGCGGTATGCCGCCAGGGCCAATCGCCGTGCCGGGCGAAGCGTCTCTCAATGCGGCCGCGCATCCGGCGAAAACGCCGTACCTCTATTTTGTTGCCGACGGCAAAGGCGGCCATACGTTCAATACCAATCTGGCCAGCCATAACCGTTCGGTTCAGGACTATTTAAAAGTACTTAAGGAAAAAAATGCGCAGTAACTATATCGTTATCGAAGGCCTGGAAGGGGCGGGGAAAACCACCGCACGCAATCTGGTCGTTGAGACACTCGAACAGCTGGGTATCCGCGATATGGTGTTTACCCGTGAGCCGGGCGGCACCATCCTGGCTGAAAAACTGCGCAGCCTGGTGCTGGATATCCAGTCTACCGGCGATGAAGTCATTAACGATAAAGCTGAAGTGCTGATGTTTTACGCCGCCCGCGTACAGCTGGTGGAAACGGTGATTAAGCCTGCTCTGGCTCGCGGTCAATGGGTCATTGGCGACCGTCACGATCTCTCAACTCAGGCCTACCAGGGCGGCGGGCGCGGTATCGATCAGGGAATGCTGGCGACGCTACGCGATGCGGTGCTCGGCGATTTCCGCCCTGATTTAACGCTCTATCTTGACGTGACGCCGGAGGTCGGCCTCAAGCGCGCGCGCGCGCGCGGCGATCTGGATCGGATTGAACAGGAGTCGATGAACTTCTTTAATCGTACCCGCGCGCGCTACCTTGAACTGGCGGCGCAGGATCCGACTATCCGTACGGTGGATGCAACGCAGCCTCTGGAAGCGGTTGAACGTGATATCCGTTCTGTCATCACACAATGGGTTGCGGAGCAACGCGCATGAAATGGTATCCGTGGTTACGCCCGTCCTTCGAGCAGCTAGTGGCTGGTTATCAGGCAGGACGGGGTCACCATGCGTTATTACTGCAGGCGTTGCCGGGGATGGGCGGCGACGCGCTCATCTACGCGTTATGCCGATTCCTGATGTGCCGCCAGCCGGAAGGGCATAAAAGCTGCGGCCATTGTCATAGCTGCCAGCTTATGCAGGCCGGCACCCATCCTGATTACTACACGCTTGCCCCGGAGAAAGGCAAGAGTGCGCTAGGTATCGATGCGGTGCGCGGCATCACTGAAAAACTCTATGAGCGCGCGCGTCTCGGCGGCGCGAAGGTGGTGTGGATCAACGATGCGACGTTGTTAACCGATGCCGCCGCCAATGCTTTGCTGAAGACGCTGGAAGAGCCGCCGGAACACACCTGGTTTTTCCTGGCCTGTCAGGAGCCGGCGCGGCTGCTCGCTACCTTGCGTAGCCGTTGCTTCTCATATCATCTTGCCCCGCCCTCTGAAGCCTGGGCATTAGGGTGGTTAGAGCGCGAAGTGACAATGTCACAAGATGCTTTGTTGGCCGCTCTGCGCCTCAGCGCTAACGCGCCCGCAGCAGCGCTGGAGTTACTGCAAGAGGCCAACTGGGCGCCGCGTCAACAGCTCTGCCAGGCGCTAGCCAGCGTGTTAACCAGCGGCGATTGGCTGTCATTATTACCGGTTCTGAATCACGAACAGGCTCCGGTGCGTCTGCACTGGCTGGCATCGCTGTTGCTGGATGCGCAAAAAAGGCAACAGGGTATTTCGCTTCTGAGTAATCCGGATGCCTGGACGCTGGTTAACCAGCTGGCGCAAACACTCTCGGGCCCGCGTCTTGAAGCTATCACGCGCGATGTGAGCGCCTGTCGCGAACAGTTACTGAGCGTGGTCGGCGTCAACCGCGAACTACTACTCACCGAGCGCCTCCTGCGCTGGGAACATTACCTGCAACCCGGGGCGGTTCTGCCCGTCTCGCATCTCTGAGAATAAGAATATGTTTTTAGTCGATTCCCACTGCCATCTTGATGGCCTGGATTATCAAACGTTGCATAAAGACGTCGATGATGTTCTGGCGAAAGCCGCCGCGCGTGATGTCAGGTTTTTCCTGGCGGTCGCCACGACGCTGCCGGGATACCGCGGGATGCGTGAATTAATCGGCCAGCGCGATGACGTCGTGTTTTCTTGCGGCGTGCATCCCCTGAACCAGGATGAAGCGTATGACTTTGAGGAACTGCGTACGCTGGCAGCGGAGGAGGGCGTCGTGGCGATGGGGGAAACCGGGCTCGATTACTTCTATACCCCGGAAACCAAACTGCGCCAGCAGGAGTCTTTCCGTCAACACATTCGCATTGGCCGCGAATTAAATAAACCGGTGATTGTGCATACCCGCGATGCGCGCGCCGACACGCTGGCAATTTTGCAGGAAGAAAACGTGACGGATTGCGGTGGCGTACTACACTGTTTCACAGAAGATAGAGAGACTGCGGGTAAACTGCTCGATATGGGATTCTATATTTCGTTTTCCGGTATCGTCACATTCCGTAATGCCGAACAGCTACGAGATGCCGCGCGTTATGTGCCGCTCGATCGTCTGCTGGTGGAGACCGATTCGCCGTATCTGGCGCCGGTGCCGCACCGCGGCAAAGAGAACCAGCCGGCAATGGTTCGTGATGTCGCCGAATACATGGCGGTGTTGAAAGGCGTGCCGTTGGAGCAACTCGCGCAACAAACCACCGAAAACTTTGCCAGCTTGTTCCACATCGACCCTGCCAGACTGCAACCTGCCTGATCTTTCTATTATTTTAAGGCTCGTAATTAATACTTAAAGCGAGTAAAGTTCACCGCCGCGACAGAGGCGGTGAACGCATTTTTGCAACATACAGATACACATTATGTAAATCAGTGTAAATTTTTATATGTTGACTGAATGAAACGTGATAGCCGTCAAACAATCTCCGCGTTAATTATTTTACTCTGTGTAATAAATAAAGGGCGCTTAGATGTCCTGTCCACGGCCCGGTTCTCCCCCCGAGCCAATGCGTGAAAACGTAAAAAAAGTACCAAATACTCAGGAGCACTCTCAATTATGTTTAAGAATGCATTTGCTAACCTGCAGAAGGTCGGTAAATCGCTGATGCTGCCAGTATCCGTACTGCCTATCGCAGGTATCCTGCTGGGCGTCGGTTCTGCCAACTTCAGCTGGCTGCCAGCCGTGGTTTCTCACGTCATGGCAGAAGCAGGCGGTTCAGTATTCGCCAATATGCCGCTGATCTTCGCAATCGGTGTTGCGCTTGGCTTCACCAATAACGACGGTGTATCCGCACTGGCTGCAGTCGTAGCTTACGGCATCATGGTGAAAACCATGGCGGTAGTCGCGCCGCTGGTTCTGCATTTACCTGCTGAGGAAATCGCAGCGAAACACCTGGCTGATACCGGCGTGCTTGGCGGTATTATCTCGGGTGCGATTGCAGCCTACATGTTCAACCGCTTCTACCGTATCAAGCTGCCTGAATATCTGGGCTTCTTCGCGGGCAAGCGCTTTGTGCCGATTATCTCTGGTCTCGCTGCTATCTTCACCGGCGTGATCCTGTCCTTTATCTGGCCGCCGATCGGTTCCGCCATCCAGACCTTCTCTCAATGGGCGGCTTACCAGAACCCAGTTGTGGCGTTCGGTATCTACGGCTTCATTGAGCGCTGCCTGGTACCGTTTGGTCTGCACCATATCTGGAACGTACCTTTCCAGATGCAAATTGGTGAATACACCAACGCTGCAGGCCAGGTGTTCCACGGCGACATCCCGCGTTACATGGCAGGCGACCCGACTGCAGGTAAACTGTCTGGCGGCTTCCTGTTCAAAATGTACGGCCTGCCGGCTGCAGCTATCGCGATTTGGCACTCTGCTAAACCAGAGAACCGCGCCAAAGTCGGCGGTATCATGATCTCCGCTGCGCTGACCTCGTTCCTGACCGGTATTACCGAGCCGATCGAGTTCTCCTTCATGTTCGTAGCGCCGATCCTGTATATCATTCACGCGATTCTCGCAGGGCTGGCATTCCCGATCTGTATCCTGCTGGGTATGCGTGACGGGACTTCGTTCTCTCATGGTCTGATCGACTTTATCGTTCTGTCCGGCAACAGCAGCAAACTGTGGCTGTTCCCGATTGTCGGTATTTGCTACGCGATCGTGTACTACGTCGTCTTCCGCGTGCTGATTAAAGCGCTGGACCTGAAAACGCCGGGTCGTGAAGATGCAACAGAAGACAGCAAAGGCGCCGCTACCAGTGAAATGGCCCCGGCTCTGATTGCTGCTTTCGGCGGTAAAGAGAACATCACTAACCTCGACGCATGTATTACTCGTCTGCGCGTGAGCGTGGCTGATGTAGCGAAAGTTGATCAGGCTGGTCTGAAAAAACTGGGTGCTGCTGGCGTAGTTGTTGCAGGTTCTGGCGTTCAGGCCATTTTCGGTACCAAGTCCGATAACCTGAAAACCGAAATGGATGAATACATCCGCAACAGCTAAGACGTAGTGTGGGGAGACTAAGGCAGCCAAATGGCTGCCTTTTTTACGTCGGTATTCTGGTCATTGTTTGGCAATATCCGGAAAATGGGGAGAAATGCTTATTCCCTCAGCAGCTAAGTCTATAGTTGAATAAGAAAAACTGCATTCAGGTTGAAAGAGAGGGAGGAAGTCGCTCATACTCTTAGCTGATCCTGTGCATTCGTGTTTATCTGCAGAGGCAGGCCGGAGCACGGTATAAAACTAATAAGGAATCAGTCATGGCAGAAGAAACGATTTTCAGCAAAATCATTCGCCGGGAAATCCCGTCGGATATTGTTTATC
Organism: Klebsiella sp. K-3; assembly: GCF_051207495.1. NCBI lineage: Bacteria > Pseudomonadati > Pseudomonadota > Gammaproteobacteria > Enterobacterales > Enterobacteriaceae > Klebsiella > Klebsiella sp. K-3. The sequence continues at coordinate 45,341 of NZ_JBPNXF010000018.1, forward strand.
AGGATGAGCTGGTCACCGCTTTTCGCGATATCTCTCCGCAGGCGCCGACCCATATTCTGATTATCCCGAATATCCTGATTCCGACCGTAAACGACGTCACTACCGAGCACGAACTGACTTTGGGCCGTATGATGACCGTCGCGGCCAGGATTGCCCGTGATGAAGGCCTTGCTGATGACGGCTACCGCCTTATCGTTAACTGCAACCGCCACGGCGGCCAGGAAGTCTACCATATTCATATGCACCTGCTGGGCGGTCGTCCGTTAGGCCCGATGCTGGCGCATAAAGGCTAAACCGATGCGCGCTGCTTATTCAGGCGTTTTGATTCTGACGGCGCTACTGGCCGGATGTAGCTCGCGCCCGGAAATTCCGGTTGGCGAACAGCAGACTTTGGTGATGGAATCCAGCGTTCTGGCGGCGGGTATCAGCGCCGATCCGCCGTCGGTCACCGCCTCGGAAATCCAGGCCACCGCTACCTCAAGATTATTTAATGAACGGCAACAGCCCATAACCGTGCACTACCGTTTCTTCTGGTATGACGCCCATGGGCTGGAGATGCATCCGCTGGAACCTGCGCGAAGCGTGACGGTTCCAGCCCACTCGTCCGTGGTGCTCTACGGCAGTGCCAATATTCTCGGGGCGCACAAAGCCCGTCTTTATCTTTATCTCTAAGAGGTCATCATAATGATTAAAATGTGTCGCTATGCGTTAATCACTGCACTGGCGATATTCCTGGCAGGCTGTGTGGGGCAACGAAATGAACCTGCGCCAGTCGAGGAGGCCAAGCCGAAGCCGGAACAACCTGCGCAGCCGCAGCCGACGGTACCTGCCGTGCCGACGGTGCCAACGCAGCCGGGTCCAATCGAACACGGCAGTGAACAGCCTTCGCAGCCGTCCCAGCCCGCGCCGCGCGTTCGCCACTATAACTGGGACGCCGCTGTGCAACCGATGGTCGGTCAGATGCTGCAGGCGGGCGGCGTGAACGCAGGTAGTATTCTGCTGGTGGATAGCGTCAACAACCGTACCAACGGATCGCTGAACGCATCCGAAGCGACCTCCGCGCTGCGCAACGCGTTGGCGGGCAACGGCAAGTTTACGCTGGTCTCCTCGCAGCAGCTCTCCGTAGCGAAACAACAATTAGGTCTTTCGCCGCAGGATAGTCTCGGCAGCCGCAGCAAAGCGATGGGAATTGCGCGCACCGTTGGCGCTCAGTATGTGCTGTATTCGAATGCCACCGGCAACGTCAACGCGCCGGAGCTGAAAATGCAACTGATGCTGGTGCAGTCCGGCGAGATTATCTGGTCAGGCAAAGGTGCGGTTCAGCAACAATAAGCTAACGCGCGACGAGCTCTTGTCGCGCTTTTTTCCCCGCTATTCGCCTGTCGCCGCGCTGACTGAAAACGGTCTTAGCGGCGGCAGCTGTATTATCAGCGATGGCGTTCGTCGGCTGGTGTTGCGCCAGCCACACGATCCGCTGGCGCCGCTCAGCCATTTTCTACGCCAGTACCGCGTGCTTCAGCGCCTTCCCGCGACCCTTTCCCCGGCGCCGGTGTTCTTTTCGCCGTGCTGGATGGTGGTGGAGTATTGCACAGGGGAAGTGAAAAGCGGGCTGCCGGAATGCCCCTCGCTTGCCGAGTTATTGTATCATCTGCATCAACAGCCGCGTTTTGGCTGGCGTATCGAGCTGGCGCCGTTGCTTGAATTGTACTGGCAGCAGTGCGATCCGGCGAGGCGTACGGTTTTCTGGTTACGTTGGCAGAAACGGTTATTACGCCGGCGAGAACCACAGCCGTTGCGTTTGGCGCCTCTGCATATGGACGTCCACGCCGGCAATATAATTCACCGCGACGACGGGCTGCGCTTGATTGATTGGGAGTATGCCGGAGACGGCGATATCGCACTGGAACTGGCGGCGGTATGGTGCGATGCCCCTACGCGTCGTCAATTGCTTAAAGCCTATTCACGGCTCGCGCATCTTGATGAGCGTCAGCTGCGGCGGCAAATACAACGCTGGCGACCGTGGGTGCTCATGCTGATGGCGGGATGGTATGAACGGCGCTGGCAGCAGAGCGGCGACCGGCAATTTATTACGCTGGCGGATGCGACATGGCGTCAGCTAAAAATAGAAAATAAAGGATAAGAGAGGTCTGTGTGGGTCCGGTAATGTTGGATGTCGAAGGTTTTGAACTGGATGCGGAAGAGCGTGAGATTCTGGCTCATCCTTTGGTCGGCGGCTTAATTTTGTTTACCCGCAACTACCACGATCCGGCGCAATTGCGTGAACTGGTACGTCAAATCCGCGAGGCCTCGCGTAATCATCTCGTGGTGGCGGTAGATCAGGAAGGCGGACGCGTGCAGCGTTTTCGCGAAGGTTTTACTCGCCTGCCGGCTGCGCAGTCTTTTGCCGCTCTGCTGGGGGTGGAAGAGGGCGGTAAACTCGCCGCTGAGGCCGGTTGGCTGATGGCCAGCGAAATGATCGCCATGGATATTGATATCAGCTTTGCGCCGGTGCTGGATGTCGGCCATATCAGCGCCGCGATCGGTGAACGCTCCTGGCATGAAGACCCGCAAAAAGCGTTGGCGATGGCGCGTCATTTCATCGACGGTATGCATGCCGCCGGCATGAAATCCACCGGTAAACACTTCCCGGGCCACGGCGCGGTGACGGCGGATTCACACAAAGAGACGCCGTTTGACCCGCGTCCGGCAGCGGAAATCCGCGCCAAAGATATGGCGGTGTTCAAAAGTCTGATCGATGAGCAACGGCTGGATGCGATTATGCCGGCGCACGTGATTTACTCTGACATCGATCCGCGCCCGGCCAGTGGTTCAGAATACTGGCTGAAGACGGTGCTGCGCGGCGAGCTGGGCTTTGACGGCGTCATCTTCTCTGACGACCTGTCGATGGAAGGGGCGGCGATCATGGGCAGCTATGCTGAACGTGGACAGGCATCGCTCGATGCCGGTTGCGATATGATCCTGGTCTGCAATAATCGTAAAGGCGCGGTGAGCGTATTGGATAACCTGTCCCCGATCAAAGCAGAGCGTGTTACAAAATTGTATCATAAAGGTTCATTTACCCGTCAGGAACTGCGAGATTCCGCGCGTTGGCAGACGGTCAGCGCACAGCTGGAGGCGCTCCATGCGCGCTGGCAAGAAGCGAAGTCTGCGTAATTAACCTGAAGGGCGTTGTTGTCTGGTGAGGATACGATGATTATCTATTTACACGGTTTTGACTCTAACAGCCCCGGTAACCATGAAAAGGTGCTGCAGCTGCAGTTTATCGACCCGGACGTGCGGTTGATTAGCTACAGTACGCTCCATCCAAAACATGATATGCAGCATTTGTTGAAGGAAGTCGACAAAATGCTGCAGCTCAATGCCGACGATCGGCCGCTGATATGCGGTGTCGGGTTAGGTGGCTACTGGGCGGAAAGGATTGGTTTCCTGTGCGATATTCGCCAGGCCGTGTTCAACCCGAATCTGTTCCCTCACGAGAACATGGAAGGGAAAATCGACAGGCCGGAGGAGTATCAGGATATCGCCACCAAGTGCGTGAACAACTTCCGTGAAAAAAATCGCGACCGTTGCCTGGTAGTGCTATCACGCCATGATGAGGCGCTGGATAGCCAACGTTCGGCTGACTTGTTGCATCATTATTACGAAATCATCTGGGATGAAGAACAGACTCACAAATTTAAAAGTCTTTCACCGCACCTGCAGCGAATAAAGGCTTTTAAGACCCTCGGCTAATCCTGTTTTGTCATAATCAGCCCGCAGCGTGCAAACGCCGCGGGCTTTTTCTTGTCCATAATTGACGTTGTTCGTTTAAAAAATATGCGGTAAAACTTGATGCACATCAATTTTGGTATGACCAATGTTCCGTTCATGCTATTCTCGGTGCTGCTGAATGGTTTCATCGCTGCAACCTATTGTTAACTAAGAGCTATTTGAATAACTTTTAATTAACAATTGGTTAATAATTTTAGGGGGTCTTGTGACTACGCCATTGAAAAGAATCGTTATTGTAGGTGGTGGTGCCGGCGGACTGGAACTGGCTACTCAGTTGGGTAGAAAGCTGGGCCGCAGCAAAAAAGCGAAAATTACGCTGGTGGACCGCAACCATAGCCACCTGTGGAAGCCGTTGCTGCACGAAGTGGCGACCGGTTCTCTGGATGAAGGCGTTGACGCGCTGAGCTACCTGGCGCATGCGCGCAACCATGGTTTTCAGTTCCAGTTAGGCTCGGTGGTGGATATCAATCGCGAAGGGAAAACCATTACCCTTGCGGAACTGCGTAACGAGAAAGGCGAGCTGTTGGTTGCGGAGCGTAAGCTGCCGTACGACACGCTGGTAATGGCGCTGGGCAGTACCTCCAATGACTTTAACACGCCAGGGGTGAAGGAAAACTGTATTTTCCTGGATAACCCGCACCAGGCGCGCCGTTTCCATCAGGAAATGCTCAACCTGTTCCTCAAGTATTCTGCAAATCTCGGTGCGAACGGTAAGGTCAATATCGCTATCGTCGGCGGCGGGGCCACCGGCGTTGAGCTGTCGGCTGAGCTACATAATGCGGTGAAACAGCTGCATAGTTACGGCTATAAAGGGTTGACCAACGAAGCGCTGAACGTGACGCTGGTTGAAGCCGGCGAACGTATTCTTCCGGCGCTGCCGCCGCGCATTTCCGGCGCCGCGCACAATGAACTGACTAAGCTTGGCGTACGTGTCCTGACGCAGACCATGGTGACCAGCGCAGACGTTAACGGCCTGCACACTAAAGATGGGCAGTTTATTGATGCCGACCTGATGGTGTGGGCGGCGGGTATCAAAGCGCCTGATTTTATGAAAGAGATTGGCGGCCTGGAGACCAACCGTATTAATCAGCTGGTGGTGGAGCCGACGCTGCAGACCACCCGTGACCCGGATATTTACGCCATCGGCGACTGCGCCTCCTGCGCTCGCCCGGAAGGTGGGTTTGTCCCACCGCGCGCCCAGGCGGCGCACCAGATGGCAACCTGCGCGCTGAATAACATTCTGGCGCAGATGAAAGGCAAAGCGCTGAAACCGTATGTCTATAAAGATCACGGTTCACTGGTCTCGCTGTCGAACTACTCCACCGTTGGCAGCCTGATGGGCAACCTGATGCGCGGCTCGATGATGGTTGAAGGGCGAATTGCGCGCTTCGTGTATATCTCGCTGTATCGCATGCATCAGATTGCGTTACACGGCTATTTCAAAACCGGCCTGATGATGTTGGTAGGACGTATTAACCGCATCATTCGTCCGCGTCTCAAGCTGCACTAAGCGGCAGGCAATCAGGATAGCGTCATCGCGGCGCTATCCTGAAAACACAGCATATCCTTCTGCCAGAATCGCTAATTCCTGTTAGGAATCCTCTGAATCCCCTTGATTTGCCGTAGGTTCCCGCATTTTTCATCCGCTTTCTGATTTGCATACCCCCTGAGCAGAACGCAGAATTGCTAGTAACAGCAATGAAGGAGGAACTCCCGTGAATAAATCAATGTTGGCGGGTATTGGGATTGGCGTTGCCGCCGCGTTGGGCGTCGCCGCCGTTGCCGGTCTCAATGTATTAGATCGTGGCCCGCAATATGCGCAAGTGGTGTCCAGTACGCCAATAAAAGAAAGCATAAAAACGCCGCGTCAGGAATGCCGTAACGTGACCGTTACCCATCGTCGCCCGGTTCAGGATGAAAACCGTATTGCCGGTTCCGTTCTCGGCGCGGTCGCCGGCGGCGTGATTGGCCATCAGTTTGGCGGCGGTCGCGGTCGAAGCGTAGCGACCGTTGTCGGCGCGTTAGGCGGCGGCTATGCCGGCAACCAAATTCAGGGCTCAATGCAGGATAACGACACCTATACCACTACCCAGCAGCGCTGTAAGACGGTCTACGATAAGTCGGAAAAAATGCTCGGTTATGACGTCACCTATAAAATCGGCGACCAGCAGGGCAAAATCCGCATGGACCACCAGCCGGGGGCGCAAATCCCGCTGGACAGCAACGGTCAGCTGATTCTGAATAACAAAGCGTAAAATAGCAGTTTTAAGCTATTAGCCCCTCATTCACTCAGGCTGAGGGGCTTTTTTTATCAGAACGTTAACGCGTAGTTCAGGCCGAAGGTCCGGCCGCGGCCTTTATATTCGTACAGCCCGGCGCTGCCATAGGTTGGACTATACAACAGCGGCGCACGCTGTCCCCAGATGGTGACGTAATCCTCATTCAGCAAGTTCTCGATGCTAAAGGTCAGTTTACCCACCGGGAGCAGATAGCTACCGATAAAATCGACGGTGTTGTACCCATCAAGTTTATTCCCGCTGGCATCGCTTAAATCAAATACCTGCTGGCTTTGCACACGCAGCGACCACGGGTCCGGCGCCCAGCCGACCCAGGCGGTGGCTTTCGACGGCGAGGCCAGGGTGACGTCCCACTTCTGCCAACTGCCATCAGTTTTTACTTGCGATTTCAGCACGTTGAAGTTAGCACCCAGACTCCAGTCGCTATCAGGCACGAAGTAGTCCACCGCGCCTTCCACGCCGTAAATGCGTCGTTTATCCGATTGCACATCAATGGTCATATCGCTGCGGTTAACCACGATGGTTTTGTCTGATGTCGAGTAATAAGCGGCAAGTTGGGTGCGCAGGTTGTCGCCGGTGTAGCGCCAACCCAGCTCCCAGGAGTTAACTTTGATCCCCTGCAGCGGCGAGTCGCCGACGTTAACACTGGAGACCAGCGGCAGATGGCCGTTGACCGCGGCGCCGTAGCTGCCGATACCGTAATATTTACCCGGATCCGGGAGTTCGACGCCCTGAGAGAAGTTAAACCAGGTCTGCTGGCGTTCGGTAATGTGGGCGACGATCCCGGCGTTAAAGAGGAAGTTATCATAATCGGTCTTGCCGCCAGGAATGGCGTCAGCCGACCGGTATTTACCTTTGGCGACATCCTGCTGTTGCGCATAGCCGACAAAATCATCAACCCGATTTTCCGTCCACTGATAACGCACGCCGCCGCTAAGGGTGAAGATGTCGTTCAGGTCATAACTGCTTTGCAGGAACGGCGCGAGATTGGTGATGCTGTAGCCAGGGTAACGGCCGGTGGTATAGGCTGACTGGTTGTTCAGGCCGCCGGAAGCCATCGCTTTATCCAGATCGAAAAACATCTGGTTGGAATTAAAGGTTTCATGGTCGGCATCAACGCCCCAGGTTAGATCCCATCCCGTTAGCGGCTGGCTGTTGAAGGTAATTTTAGCGCCGTACTGGTCGGTATCCTGCTGTGAGGCGGAAAAACTGCTTATTTTACCTTTGCTCAAGGCCGGGAAGGGGTAGAAGGTCAGCGATTCGTCGCGATAGTAAATCTGGCTGACCAGGTTCTGACCGAAGAAGTCGGCGTCGGAATATTGCAGGCTGATCAAATGACGTTCGGTGCCGGGTACGCGGTCAGAGTTAAGCCCGTTAGAGGTCCAGGCTTTACTTTCGCCAAGTACCGCCGACATATCTTTGCCCAGATTCAGGCCATAATCATCGCCCTGGCTTTTATAGTACTGCGTGACTAGCTGGAGCTGACGCTGGTCATCGATTTCTATGGTACCGGTGCCCATCACGTCGAGTCGGTCTGAATGCTGTAAGCCGGTTTGCGTATTATCGAGGATCAGCGCGTCATTGTTGCCGTCATACCAGCCGCCGAAGCGCTGATAGGCCACCGATAGACGGCCGGAAGCATGATCGGTACCGCCGCTGACGGCCGCCGCCACCCGTTCATCATGGTCGTTGCTATTGGCAAAGCCTGTTTTACCACCCAGCTCCAGATCCACCTGGCGTTCCTGCTGGCCTTTTTTCGTAACGATATTAATCAGACCGCCGGTACTACCGCCACCGTATAACGACGTCGCGCCGGAAATAACTTCAATATGCTCGATGTTAAACGGATCGATGGCATCAAGCTGGCGGCTATCGGTGCGCGATGAATTGAGGCGCACGCCGTCGATCAGCACGACGATGGCGCGTCCGCGCATGTTCATGCCGTAGTTGGTACGCCCCTGGCTGCTGACATCTATCCCGGGGATCAGCTGCGCGAGGACATCTTTAAACTCTTTACCACCCTGAACCTGTTGCTCGATTTCCTGGCCTTCAATCACCCAGGTGGTTTGCGCCATCTCAGCGACGGTACGGTGGTTACGGTTGGCGCTGACGATAATATCGTCTTCATCGGCAGCCTGCGCAGTAAACGCTGGCAGAGCGGTGGCCAGCAGCAGAGGATTGAGCAGCCAGAGGCGCTTGTTCATTCGCATTCCTTGATATGAGTTAGTCAGTACTGTTGTTATTTTTTTCAGCCACAGGCGCGGCTGTTACAGCGTGAAACATATAGAAAGACAAATGCGAATTTTGCACATATTGATTATCGTTATCAATATCATTTACAACAAATCAACATAATGAAAATATTGAGAAAAGTAAGGGTATTCAGCAGAAGGGGAAAAAACCGGCGAGCGACGGCCGCCGGTAGGGGATTAAGGTTGCAGGATTTGCGGCCACAGGCGCAGCGTAGTGTCGCTTATTTGTTTCAGGGTAGCGAAATCAGCGCCTTCGCGCGCGCTGATTGACATTCCTTGCAGCACGCAGTTTAAAAACTGCGCCAGCTGCAAGACATTGCCCTGCGCAGGGAGCTCGTCGCGCTGCTGGCGTTGCTGTAAAAATTGCGTCAGCGTTTGTTCCTGCACCGCGTGGCGCGACTTAATGGTGTTGGCGATATCGGTTGACGAGGCGGCCAGCGCCGCGGAGGTGTTAATCATAAAACAGCCTGCCGGGGTATCTTTGCTGGTAAAGCAGGTGGCGACGGCGGTGAAATAGTCGCGCAGCGCCTGATCGACGGTTTTAGCGTCATCGAATAGCAGGGCTTCGTGTTTGGCGGCGAAGCGGGAAATGTAGCGATCCAGCACCGCGCGGAATAAGCCTTCTTTGTTCACGAACTCGGCGTACAGCGTCGGGGCTTTCGCACCGGTCGCTTCGACGAGATCGGCCAGCGAAGTTGCTTCATAGCCGTGCTGCCAGAAAAGTGTCATGGCCTTGTCCAGCGCCGCGTCCCTGTCGAACACTTTAGGTCGGCCACGGCTTTTTTTTGCGCAACTTTGAACGTCAGTTGTCATGATGCCGTTGTACCTATGTTGGGTTGTTGAACGGCCATTATAAAAATAAACGTGTCATGCTGCCAGCGGCAGAAGTCCAAAAATAAATAATTCATATATGTATGAAAATTAAGCATTTTATAAATAGTTAAATGATCGTTATAAAAATGAGTTGACCTGTGACGTGGATCACATTATCATTTACCTATCGATCGTTAAGTTAATTCTTACGACCCTACTATAAAAATCATCTGCATAGGTATAATAATCATGAAAAACGTCCAAAAACTGGCACTTGCCGCCGTACTGAGCTCACTCTCATTCGCAAGTTTCGCCGCTGTTGAGGTGCAATCCACCCCAGCAGGTCAACATAAAATCGGTACCGTTTCCGCATCCGCCGGCACCAATCTGGGTTCGCTTGAAGATCAGCTGGCGCAGAAAGCCGACGAGATGGGGGCGACCTCTTACCGTATTACTTCGGTAACCGGTCCTAACACCCTGCACGGTACCGCGGTTATCTATAAATAAATGTTGTAACCCCTGTCATGCCACTGACAAAACGCGTTCCTGACCCCCTTCAGCAGAACGCGTGTAGTAAGCAGTAAAAGTCGTTCCCTTTGTTATGCCACTCTCGCGACGCGGTCCACACCCCTTCATGGAACCGCGCCCCGCGAAACCTCGTCAGCGACGCTGACGATTGCCACAAAAAAACCCGCCGTGCCTGGCGGGTTTTTTACTTTCTGCAATTCGGAAATGCATTACAAGGCTTGCTCGGCGGAAACCTGATGGCGGGTCACATCGATCGGCATTCCTGAACGCAGCTCCATCGCGCTTTCCATCACCTGCTGATTGGTCTGCGGCGCCTGTTTAAAGTTCTTCATGCTGGCGTTCAGGACGATTGGCAGCGTCTGCGGATCGTCATTGATATGTTCGGACAGTGGCTGGTGGACTTCCACCAGACGGGTACCGTTTGGTTCTACCGAAACTTTGATTGGTTCGTTGATGATATTCACCCTGGTGCCCGGCGTGATTTTGTTATACAGCGACTTGATATCGGCATCGCGCAGGCGGATACAGCCTGAACTGACGCGCATCCCGATACCAAAATCGGCGTTGGTGCCGTGCAGCAGATAGACGCCGCCGTAGGCCGCGAGACGAATCGCGTGATGCCCCATCGGGTTATTCGGCCCGGCTGGAACAACCGCAGGTAAATCGATCCCCATCGCTTTATATCGTGCGCGGATGTTGGCGGTTGGTGTCCAGGTGGGGTTGGCGCGCTTATCGGAAACGGTAGTGACCATCGTCGGGGTCAGAGTATCGCCGCCAAGCTGGCCGATACCGATCGGATAAACGGTCACGCTATTCTGTCCCGGCGGATAGTAGTACAGGCGCAGCTCGGCGATATTGAGCACCAGACCTTCACGGGGGGCGTCAGGCAGCAGCGTCTGTAGCGGGATAGTCAGCACGCTCCCGGCGCGCGGCACATAAGGATCGACGCCAGGATTAGCCTGCAGCAGCGCGAGAAAACCGACGTTGTATTTTTTAGCAATCGCTTCCAGCGATCCGCCGTTATCCTGCACCACATGAAACTGATTCTCCCCGACCAGCCGGCTACCGCTCGGCGGTAGCGGCCAGGTATTGGCGCGGGCGGGAAGGGCCAGCGTCGCCGCGAGAGCGAATGCCGTAAGCCAGGTTGAAACACGCGAGATATTTATCATTACCATAATTCCACAATAAACAAACGGTTATTTTTATAAGATAATCGATGTCAATTATGGCGCGGGAGAGTGTTGGGAAATCCAGGTGGATTGCAAAATGTTTGTAAAGTTTGCTAACTGTGACAGGTAAAGAGATGCGGTTCTGACAACCGCATCTCTTTTTTATCATGCGCTGGCGTTCTCTTCTAGCTGACGCATAAACTGGTTTACCCATTCCATGCGCGTTTTACGCTCATCAAGCTCCTGGAAGAATTTGAGCCTTGTCGGCCCATCCAGCCGGTAATGCTGCGGCTGCTTCTGCAGTAGACCGATAAGCCAGACCGGGTTAACGTTATTTTTCTCGTTAAACTCGATCACGCCGCCTTTTTCATTGCACTCCAGCTTGCGGATCCCCAGCTTTTGCGCCTGCTGGCGTAGGCGCGCGATATCCAGCAAATTACGCGCCGCATCCGGCAATGTGCCAAAGCGATCGATCAGCTCGACTTTGATTTCATCGAGATCGTGTTCATTTTTGGCGCTGGCGATACGCTTATAGAACGACAGGCGGGTGTTAACGTCGGGAATAAAGTCATCCGGCAGCAGCGCCGGCATGCGCAGCTCCACTTCCGTCTGCTGGCTGGTGAGATCTTCCAGCGACGGCTCGCGACCCTCTTTCAGTGCATCGACAGCGTTCTCCAGCAATTCCATATACAGTGAAAAGCCGATAGTTTCCATCTGCCCGCTCTGACCTTCTCCCAGCAGTTCGCCAGCGCCGCGGATTTCAAGATCGTGGGTCGCGAGGGCAAAGCCGGCGCCAAGGTCTTCTAACGACGCGATAGCTTCCAGGCGTTTCTGCGCGTCGGTGGTCATGGCTTTCGGATGCGGGGTGAGCAGCCAGGCGTAGGCCTGATGGTGCGAACGACCCACGCGGCCGCGCAGCTGGTGCAGCTGGGCAAGGCCGAAGTGATCGGCGCGCTCAATGATGATGGTATTGGCGGTCGGGATATCAATGCCGGTTTCAATGATTGTCGTGCAAACCAGCACATTAAAACGCTGGTGATGGAAATCGTTCATCACCCGTTCCAGTTCACGTTCGCGCATCTGGCCGTGACCGATGGCAATTCGCGCCTCCGGTACCAGTTCAGCCAGACGATCCGCCGCTTTCTGAATATTTTCAACATCGTTATACAGATAGTAGACCTGGCCGCCGCGCAGGACTTCACGCAGAATCGCCTCGCGAACCACCAGCGCGTCGTATTCGCGGACAAAGGTTTTTACCGCCAGACGGCGAGCTGGCGGGGTGGCGATAATGGACAGATCGCGCATTCCGCTCATCGCCATATTCAGCGTACGCGGGATCGGCGTGGCGGTCAGCGTCAGGATATCGACGTCCGCGCGCATCGCCTTGATACGTTCTTTATGACGCACCCCGAAGCGGTGTTCTTCATCGACGATAAGTAGACCCAGGTCGCGCAGCTTGACTTCATTTTGCAGCAGCTTATGGGTACCGATCAAAATATCGATTTTACCCTCAGCCGCCTGTTCGAGGATCTGCGCCTGCTCTTTAGCGCTGCGGAAACGCGATAGCATCTCAATGCGTACCGGCCAGTTGGCGAAGCGGTCGCGGAAGTTATCGTAGTGCTGCTGGGCGAGCAGGGTGGTCGGCACCAGCACGGCCACCTGTTTGTGGTTTTCGACGGCGAGGAAAGCGGCGCGCATCGCCACTTCGGTTTTCCCAAAGCCAACGTCGCCGCAGACCAGACGGTCCATCGCCAGCGGCTGGCACATGTCGCTGAGGACGGCGTTAATCGCCTGTGCCTGATCCGGCGTGGTTTCGAACGGGAAACCGTCGCAGAATAATTGATACTGCTCGCGGTCATGCTTAAAGGCGAAGCCTTCTTTGGCCGCGCGCTGGGCGTAAATATCCAGCAACTCGGCGGCCACGTCGCGCACTTTCTCCGCCGCTTTTTGCCTTGCCCGCGCCCAGGCGTCGCCGCCGAGTTTATGCAGCGGCGCATTTTCTTCCGCGCCACCGGCGTAGCGGCTGATCAGATGTAGCGATGATACCGGCACATACAGTTTGGCGTCGTTGGCGTAGGTCAGCATCAGGTATTCGCCTTTGATGCCGCCCGCTTCGAGGGTGGTCATCCCGGCATAACGACCCACGCCGTGTTCAAGGTGCACCACCGGCTGGCCGATATGCAGTTCCGCCAGGTTGCGAATGAGCGTATCGGGGTTGATGGTACGGCGGGAATCCTGACGGCGGCGGGCGACGCGTTCGCCCAGCAGATCGCTTTCGCAAATCAGCGCAAGATTGGCCTGACTGTCGATAAATCCGTGCTCGGCGGCGCCGATCATCAGGAAGCGGCCATTTCCGGTGGCTTCCTGCAGGCGCAATATATGTTTTGGCGCAATTTTGATGCGCGCCAGCATTTCGCCCAGCGCCTCGCGGCGGCCTTCGCTTTCAACTGAGAAAATCACCGGGCCGCTGAAGGATTCAAGGAAGCGACGCAGATTGTCCAGCGGCGCTTTATTCTGCGCCTGGATCGCCAGCTCGGGCAGGGGTTGATAGCCGAGGTTAGTATTAGCGGCTTTCTCCGCCAGACGCTCGGTTTTTAACTGGATCCGCGGCCATTTTTTCAGCTCGCTAAAAAGCTCGTCGCTGCGCAGCCACAGCTGCTCCGGCGGTAGCAGCGGGCGCATCGGATCGACGCCGCGGTTTTCAAAGCGGGCGCGGGTCTCATTCTGGAAACGCTCGGCGCTGTGCTCCAAATCGCCGGTATTCACAATCAGCGTACTGGGCGGGAAATAGCTAAACAGCGGCGGCAGCGGTTCGTTGAAGAACAGCGGTTGCCAGTATTCGATCCCGGCGGGCAGGGTACCTTTGCTCACCTGCTGGTAGATATGTTCCGGATCGCGCTTCACGTCAAAACGATCGCGCCACTGGCTGCGGAACAGCTCGATCGCTGCCTGGTCGGTCGGGAACTCATGCGCCGGCAGCAGATTGATGGCCTCGACTTCTTCCAGGGTACGCTGGCTATCAACATCGAATAACCGCAGGCTGTCTATTTCGTCATCAAAGAAATCGAGGCGATAGGGCTGCTCGCTACCCATCGGGAAAAGGTCGAGCAGCGCGCCGCGGGTCGCGTATTCGCCGTGTTCCATCACCTGATCGACATGGCGGTAACCGGCGCTATCTAACTGCGTGCGTAGCGCATCGCGCGACAGACGCTGCCCTTTTTTCATTACCAGCGCGTGACCGTGCAGATAATTATGCGGGCAGACCTTCTGCATCAGAGTGCTGACCGGAACGATAAGCACGCCGCGCTGCATGGTCGGCAACTGGTATAAAGTGGCAAGGCGCGAAGAGATAATATCCTGATGGGGCGAAAAGCTATCGTAAGGCAGGGTTTCCCAGTCAGCGAGGCCTATCACCATGCTATCGGTAAATTGCCTGATTTCATCATTCAGACGCAGGGCGTTTTGCATGTCGGGCGCAACCAGCACCACCGGGCCGTGATGGCGTTCGGCCATTTCGGCTACCAGCGTGGCGCAGGCGGCGCCGGTGAGTTCGCCAAGCTGGCGCTGATCGCCGGCTTTGACCGGCAGAGTATAGCGATATTGTTCAGGCATAACGGTTGTCAGGATCCCTTAGCGCCTATCCCATCAGGCGATTGTTTGTACTGTTTGGCCGCAGTCGGCCAACTCGCTCTACGATGTAGGGGCAAATTGCTGATATTCAATGTCTCTGATTATCCGCAATTGGTCTGATTTCGCCAACCCGAATGGCCTTCTGCGCCAGGTTTTCTACAGCGCGTGGCGATTGATAAATATATACACTCTAAATTAACTTCCTGATTTAAAACTATTATTTTGTTATTTTGGCGAAAAAATCTACCGTATCAGCGATTTACGCGTTGGGCTATGCCATATATACTCGAACATCGGCTATCAGCAACCAGATGGATTACATGTACCAACCTGCCGCACTATTTATCGGCCTTCGCTACATGCGCGGGCGCGCAGCCGACCGCTTCGGCCGTTTCGTCTCCTGGCTTTCGACCATCGGCATTACGCTTGGCGTGATGGCGCTGGTGACCGTCCTGTCGGTGATGAACGGTTTTGAGCGCGAGCTGCAAAACAACATCCTGGGGCTGATGCCGCAGGCTATCATTAGCGCCCAACAGGGCTCTATCAACCCGCAAAAAATGCCGGAAAGCGCCGTTAAGCTGCAGGGCGTGACGCGCGTCGCGCCGCTCACCACCGGCGATGTGGTGCTGCAAAGCGCCCGCAGCGTCGCCGTCGGCGTAATGCTGGGCATCGACCCGGCGCAAAAAGATCCGCTGACGCCTTACCTCGTCAACGTCAAACAGAGCGATCTGCAGGCAGGTAAATATAACGTCATTCTCGGCGAACAGCTGGCGGGTCAGTTGGGGGTTAACCGCGGCGATCAAATTCGCGTCATGGTGCCTTCCGCCAGCCAGTTTACGCCGATGGGACGCGTGCCGAGCCAGCGTCTGTTTAACGTCATCGGCACCTTCGCCGCCAACAGCGAAGTTGACGGCTATCAAATGCTGACCAATATCGATGATGCCTCTCGACTGATGCGCTATCCGCTGGGCAATATTACCGGCTGGCGATTGTGGCTTAGCCAGCCGCTGCAGGTTGACACCCTCAGCCAGCAGACGCTGCCGGAAGGTACCAAATGGCAGGACTGGCGCGAGCGTAAAGGCGAGCTGTTCCAGGCCGTGCGGATGGAAAAAAATATGATGGGGCTGCTGCTGAGCCTGATCGTCGCCGTCGCCGCTTTTAACATTATTACCTCGCTTGGCATGATGGTGATGGAGAAGCAGGGCGAGGTGGCTATTCTGCAGACCCAGGGGCTGACGCCGCGGCAGATCATGGCCGTCTTTATGGTACAGGGCGCCAGCGCCGGGATCGTGGGCGCGCTGCTTGGCGCGCTGCTCGGCGTGCTGTTGGCCAGCCAGCTGAATAATTTAATGCCGATTATCGGCGCGTTTTTGGACGGCGCGGCTCTGCCGGTGGCGATTGAGCCGCTGCAGGTGATTATTATCGCTCTGGTGGCGATGGCGCTGGCCCTGCTGTCTACGTTGTATCCTTCCTGGCGCGCCGCCGCCACCCAACCCGCTGAGGCTTTACGTTATGAATAAGATCCTGCTGCAATGCGACAACCTGTGCAAACGCTATCAGGAAGGCAACGTGCAAACCGATGTGCTGCACGATGTCAGCTTCAGCATTCAAGAGGGTGAAATGATGGCGATTGTCGGCTCTTCAGGCTCCGGCAAAAGTACGCTACTGCACCTGCTTGGCGGGCTGGATACGCCGACCTCCGGCGATGTTATTTTCTCCGGTCAGCCGATGAGCTCGCTCTCCGCCGCGGCTCGCGCCGATCTGCGTAACCGCGAGCTCGGGTTTATCTATCAGTTCCACCATCTGCTGCCGGATTTTACCGCGCTGGAAAACGTGGCGATGCCGCTGCTGATTGGTAAGAAAAAAGCGGCGGATATCGAACGCCAGGCGAAAGCGATGTTGCAGGCGGTCGGTCTGGAGCACCGTAGTCACCATCGTCCGTCGGAGCTTTCCGGCGGCGAGCGCCAGCGCGTGGCGATTGCTCGCGCGCTGGTGAACAAACCGCGGCTGGTACTGGCGGATGAACCGACCGGCAACCTCGACGCCCGCAATGCCGACAGCATTTTTGAGCTGCTGGGCGAGCTTAACGTGGCGCAGCGTACCGCTTTCCTGGTGGTAACCCATGACTTGCAGCTGGCGAAACGAATGAACCGCCAACTGGAGATGCGCGATGGCCGCCTGACGGCTGACCTGACCCTGATGGGGGCCCAGTAATGGCTTCACCGTTATCGTTACTGATTGCGCTGCGTTTTAGCCGCGGCAGACGCCGCGGCGGTATGGTCTCGCTGATTTCCGTCATCTCTACTATTGGCATCGCATTAGGCGTGGCGGTACTGATCGTCGGCCTGAGCGCGATGAACGGTTTCGAGCGCGAGCTCAACAACCGCATTCTGGCGGTGGTGCCGCACGGTGAAATCGAGCCGGTTAATCAGCCGTGGAATAACTGGAACGAAGCGCTGACGAAGGTTGAAAAAGTGAAAGGCATCGTCGCCGCTGCGCCTTATATCAACTTTACCGGGTTGGTGGAGAGCGGCAGCAATATGCGTGCCATTCAGGTCAAGGGCGTCGATCCGCAGCAGGAGAGCCGTCTGAGTTCATTACCAAACTTTGTGCAGAACAATGCCTGGGCTAGTTTTAAGGCCGGCGAGCAGCAGGTGATTCTGGGCAAAGGCGTCGCCGATGCGCTGCACGTGAAGCAGGGGGATTGGGTGTCTATCATGATCCCCAATTCAGATTCCGAGCACCAGCTGTTGCAGCCGAAACGCGTCAGGCTACACGTGAGCGGCATTCTGCAACTGAGCGGCCAACTGGACCATAGCTTCGCGATGATCCCGATGGCGGACGCCCAGCAGTATCTGGATATGGGCAGCAGCGTGACCGGCATCGCCATTAAAGTCACCGACGTCTTCCACGCCAATACGCTGGTACGCGACGCCGGCGAGGTAACCAATAGCTACGTCTATATAAAGAGCTGGATCGGCACCTACGGCTATATGTATCGTGATATTCAAATGATCCGCGCCATTATGTATCTCGCCATGGTACTGGTGATTGGCGTCGCCTGTTTTAACATTGTCTCGACGTTGGTGATGGCGGTGAAAGATAAAAGCGGCGATATTGCGGTGCTGCGCACGCTTGGCGCGAAAGACGGCTTAATCCGCGCGATTTTCGTATGGTATGGTTTATTGGCTGGTTCGGTCGGGAGCCTGATCGGGGTGGTTATCGGCGTGTTAGCCGCGCTGAAGCTGACATCGATTATCAACGGTATCGAAGCGTTGATCGGGCATAAATTCCTTTCCGGCGACATCTATTTTATTGACTTCCTGCCGTCTGAATTGCACTGGCTGGATGTCGTTTATGTGCTGGTGACAGCACTGTTGCTGAGTTTGCTGGCCAGCTGGTATCCCGCCCGCCGCGCCAGTCGTATTGACCCGGCGAGGGTGCTGAGTGGCCAGTAATTTATCGTCGTGGCCCTTCAACGCTGCATCTATTAAGCCAATTCTGTGACAGCAGAGGCCGCCCAAAGGATGTGGGGTTGGGGCTAATAAGAGGAATGGCTAAATGTATTACGGATTTGACATTGGCGGCAGCAAGATAGCGTTGGGGGTGTTTGATAACGCCCGGCAACTTCAGTGGGAAAAACGCGTTGCCACTCCAACGGAAAGCTATGAGGCTTTCCTGCAGGCGATTGAAGCGCTGGTTCGCGAAGCCGATCGGCGCTTTGGCGTGGAGGGCGCGGTCGGTATCGGTATCCCCGGCATGCCGGAAACCCCGGACGGCAAGCTGTATGCCGCCAACGTACCCGCCGCCAGCGGCCACCCGCTGCGCGTTGATCTCAGCGCGCGCCTGGGGCGCGAAGTACGTCTTGATAATGACGCTAACTGCTTTGCGTTATCTGAAGCGTGGGATGACGAATTTACCCAATATCCGCTGGTGATGGGATTAATCCTCGGCACCGGCGTCGGCGGCGGGATCGTGCTTAACGGCAAATCGATTACCGGTCACAGCTACATCACCGGCGAGTTCGGCCATATTCGTCTACCGGTGGATGCCCTGGAAGTGGTGGGGCGCGATTTTCCGCTGACCCGCTGCGGCTGCGGCCAGCTCGGCTGCATTGAGAACTATCTTTCCGGCCGCGGATTCGCCTGGCTGTATCAGCATTTTTATCACCAATCCTTAACTTCGCCGCAGATCGTCGATCTGTGGCTGCAGGGTAATGCGCAGGCGCGGGAGCACGTCGAGCGTTATCTCGATCTACTGGCCGTTTGTCTGGGCAATATCCTCACCATTGTCGATCCGGATCTGTTGGTGTTGGGTGGCGGATTATCTAATTTTACTGCTATAACCGAAGGGCTGGCGCAGCGCCTGCCGCGTCATTTGCTTCCGGTCGCCCGGGTGCCGCGCATTGAGCGCGCGCGTCATGGCGACGCCGGAGGTATGCGCGGTGCGGCCTTCCTTCATTTGACTCATTAATTACAGGGGTAGCTATGCTGTCGCGCCGCTTACATCGCTTAAGCCGTTTCCGCCGTAAAAAACGTCAGTTACGCGATCGCTTACGGCAACGTGTCTTCTTCGGCGAAGACAAAACGCCGCCGCAGGCAATAGACAAACCGCGGGTGGTGGTGTTAACCGGCGCCGGTATTTCGGCTGAGTCGGGGATTAAAACCTTCCGCGCCGCCGACGGCCTGTGGGAAGAACACCGGGTGGAGGACGTGGCGACACCGGAAGGTTTTGCCCGCGACCCGGCGCTGGTGCAGGCGTTTTATAACGCCCGCCGCCGCCAGTTGCAGAGTGCGGAAATCGCGCCCAATGCCGCGCATCTGGCGCTGGCGAAGCTGGAAGAGGCGCTTGGCGATCGTTTTCTGCTGGTGACGCAGAATATTGATAATCTGCACGAGCGCGCGGGTAACCGCCGGGTTATCCATATGCACGGCGAGCTGCTGAAAGTACGCTGTTCGTGGAGCGGGCAGGTGCTGGAATGGACCGGCGACGTGACGGCGGATGATAAATGCCACTGCTGTCAGTTCCCGGCGGCGCTGCGCCCGCACGTGGTATGGTTTGGCGAGATGCCGCTGGGCATGGATGAGATCTACAGCGGGCTGGCTGAGGCCGATATCTTTATCGCTATCGGAACCTCCGGTCACGTCTATCCGGCGGCGGGGTTCGTCCATGAAGCTCGTTTGCACGGCGCGCATACCGTCGAGCTTAACCTTGAACCAAGCCAGGTCGGCAGCGAATTCGCTGAGAAACATTACGGGCTGGCAAGCGAAGTAGTGCCCGAGTTCATTGATAAGCTGCTGAAAGGACTGTAACGGCTAAATGTAAAACCGCCGCGTCAGACGCGGCGTTCTTATAGCGCTTTTTGCATATTGATAACCGAGCGGGCATTCGAGGCGCTGGTCGCCAGCACATCGATAACCCCGGTGCGGAGCGCGCCGAGGATGGCCGTCGCTTTAGTGCTTTCCGAAGCAATGGCGATAACGCAAGGAATGGAACGCAGTTGCTCAAGGCTCAGGCCGATCACCCGGTCATTCATTACGGTGTCAACCGGCTTACCCTGAATATTGAAAAAACTATACCCTGCCAGGTCGCCAACCACGCCCTGATCCTGCCGTGCGGAAGCGATTTCCTGCGGTGTGAACCATCCGAGTTGGACCATAAAGCTGTTCTCGTTCATATCGCCAAGGCCAATGATGGCGACGTCGGCTTTGCTGGCCTGTTCCAGCGTGGCTTTGATCAGGCGGTTTTGCATAAACGCCGAACGTAGCTCCGGGGTTTCGACATAGGCTGGCGCATACAGCGTTTCACTAAAGCCGTTAAATTTGCGCGCCAGATTCCGGCTGATATGGTCGGCGTCAATGAGCTGGTTATCGCGCTTGGTGCCGCCGATGCCGCAGATGAAGCGGCAGTTGCGCTCCGGGAATACGCCAACGTGATTAGCGACGGCCGCCACGTTCCGCCCCTGACCGACGGTGACGGTCATATCATTCTTTAACACGCCGGCAAGATAGTTGCTTACCAACGCCGCCACCTGCTGGCGCTGCTCATCTTCGTCATGATGATCGAGGGCAATCAGCGCGCGTTTAATCCCGAAGTGCGAAATAAACTGCTGTTCAATCTGCGAACTAAAGACCGGGTGGTACTTAACGCTTATCTCAACGATGCCTTCCTGACGCGCTTTTTTCAGTAGTCGCCCCACTTTGATACGCGAGATCCCGAAACGTTTGGCTATCTCTTCCTGTGTCTGTTCCCGATCGTAATAGGCGACTGCGATTTCAGTGAGCAGCGCGTAATCTGAGTCTTGTTCATTCATAGCGTGGAATTTCCATCTCTGGTGTCCCCTTAATACTACTGCGCCTGAAGAATAAATTCCTGTGTAACGCGTTGAACAATTTCACAATAGCCGTTGGCGTCCCATGCCGCGCGGCCGATAAACAGGCCGTCGATATCCGGCTGACGCAGCAGTTCTACCACATTTTGCAGATTGACGCTGCCGCCGTAGAGCAGGGGAATACGTTGCCCGGTCTCGTCGCCGAAAGTCTCGCATAGTGCCTGACGCAACGCCTGATGTACCGCCGCGGCCTGTTCCGGCGTCGCTGGCGTACCCTGTTCGCCGATAGCCCAGATGGGTTCATAGGCCACCAGCGTTTGCAACACCTGACTATCGCTCAGGCCATAGAGGGCGATTTTCATCTGCCGCACTACGCTTTCCCGGGACACCTGCCAGCGCTTTTCATCAGCGCTATCGCCGATGCAGATCAGTGGACGTAGTCCATGGCGCAGGGCGCTATGCACCTTTTGGTTAATGGCCGCGTCGCTCTCATTGAACGCGCCGCGCCGTTCGGAGTGGCCAAGTTCGACCAGCGTCGCCCCGGTTTCCAGCAACATCGCCGCGGAAATCTCGCCTGTCCACGCGCCGTTCTCCGCTTCATGCATATTTTGCGCGCCGGTCAGACACGGCAGCTGGTGCTGCTGGATAAAGCGGCTGACGGGATGAATGGCGGTAAAGGGGGGAATAACAAAGGATTGAATATCAGGATGTGTTACCTGCGGTAAACGTTGCGCCAGGGTTTCGCACCAGGCTAGCGCCTGCGATAGCGGTTTATTCATCTTCCAGCTGGTTCCTAACCATATCGGTTTCATCTTCACTTCTCCTGATTAATAAAATCAATAGATTGTCACATCGATTGGTGGTGATAGCACTGAGATTGAACTTTTTATCATGGCGTGAACATATGTTAGATCACATTTTTCGATGAAATAAATCCTCAGATTTTTTTATGTGATCGTCATCACTAATGATTAGGCAATCATCAGGTAATGTTTTGAACATGTGATTTGATAGTGAACATATGAACAACTTACTTTCACCACAAGAGGCCCACGATGTCACAAGAGAAAAAACCCGTTGTTGCAATCACCATCGGCGATCCTGCTGGGATCGGCCCGGAGATCACCGTTGCCACCATGATGGAAAAAGGCGTTTATGAGGAGTGCAAACCTTTTCTGATCGGCTCGGTTGCGATCGTCGAACGGGCGATGAAGATCATGGGCTGCGATTTTGCCATCAACCGCATTACGCATCCGGATCAGGCCCGTTTCAGTTGGGGTACGCTGGATATCATGGAGACCGGCGAATACGACTGCGACAGCATCGAATGGGGTAAAGTGCAAAAACTGGCGGGCGAGATGTCGCTGGATTATGTGATGAAATCTATCGAGCTGGGGATGGCAGGACTTATCGATGTGGTCTCTACCGCGCCTATTCATAAAGAGGCGATTAAGCTGGCGGGCTGTAAATTGCCGGGCCATACCGAAATCTATCAGGTTGAGACCAAATCCGACTACGGGCTGACTATGTTCCATGTGCATAATCTGCGCGTGTTCTTCGTCAGCCGTCATATGGCGCTGAAAGCCGCTTGTGATTACGCCAACAAAGAGCGTGTGCTGGCCTGTGTGCAACAAATCCACCATGAATTTAGCGAACTGAATATTCGCAACCCGCGCATTGCCGTTGCCGCGCTGAACCCGCATGGCTCTGATAACGGTCTGTTTGGTCATGAAGAGGCCGATAACCTGATTCCGGCGGTAAAAGCGGCGCAAGAGCTGGGTATCAACGCCATCGGCCCGGTACCGGCGGATTCGGTGTTCCATCTTGGTAAACAGGGCCGCTACGACGCCATTCTCTCCCTGTATCACGATCAGGGACATATCGCCTGTAAGACGCTCGATTTTGAACGTTCGATCACCATTACCTTCGGCCTGCCGTTTATGCGCAGCTCCGTGGATCACGGTACGGCCTTCGATATCGCCGGTACCGGCAAGGCGGGCACCGTCAGTATGCTGGAGTCGACGCTGGTGGCCGCGCGTTACTGGAAAATGAAGCATCAATAATCGCTGACGTTAATGCAAATCAAAAGGACAGAGAGATGGAAAAGCATCTGTTGATTAGCAAAGGCAGTAAAGGCTGGGGCGGGCCGCTGACGGTGAACATCGGTCAGGCGAAAAAGATTGCGTATATCACCGGGGGGATGCGTCCCCCGGTAGTTGAGCGCCTGTGCGAGCTGACCGGCTGGCCGGCCGTCGATGTATTTAAAAATGGCGAGCCGCCGGAAGCGGAAATTGGCCTGATGGTGATTGACTGCGGCGGCACCCTGCGCTGCGGTCTGTATCCGAAACGCGGGATCCCGACCATCAATTTACATCCCACCGGCAAGAGCGGACCGCTGGCGGAATATATCCATGAAGAAATATATGTTTCCGGGGTCACGCCTGCCGGTATTGAGGTGGTGTGGCCGCAGGGAGAAGGCGGCACGCTGGGTATTGTCGCGGACGATCTCACCGGCGCGACGACCCTTGGCGTCCTGCTGGCGCGTAGCGGCCTGAAGACGGCGGCTTTCTTTGATACGGAGTCCTTCTCACGCAATGAGGTGGAATATCCGGCCATGGTTGTTAGTAGCGACAGTCGACCGCTGCCGAAAGCCGAAGCCCAACACCAGGTGAGCGCGGCGGTACAGCAGTTACAGGCACGCGGCGCGCACTATTTTACCAAGCGCATCGATACCACCTTGCGCGGCGGCATCGGTTTTGAAATTGACGCCATGCTCGAACAACTACCGCTGGAAACGGTGGCGGTCGTGGTGCCGGCGATGCCGCAGTCGCGGCGGATCCTCGTGGGCGGCTATTCGGTTATTGATTCAGTCGCGCTGTCGCGTACCGACGTTGCCCGCGATGTCCGCACGCCGGTAACGGAATCCTGGGTGCCGGGGCTGTTGGCGGCGCAAACGCATCATCAGGTTGGTCATATTTCTCTTTCTTCGGTGATGAAGGGCGAGGCGCAGATCGAAATTGATCTGCAGGAGCAACAGCAACGCGGAGTTCGAGTTATCGTCGTTGACGCGATCACCGTCGAGGATGTTGATGCGATTGCCGGGGCGGTGGTGGCGCTGAACTGGAACGTACTGGCTGTTGATCCGGGCCCCTTTACTGAACGACTGGCGGTGCGCCGTGGCTTAATGCGTGAAGCCCGCGCCGCGGCGCTGGCTCCGCAGACCGCAGAGCAGCAGCGTGGTTCGATTCTGGTGGTGGCGGGCAGCGCCACGCCGGTGACCAAAAAACAATTACAGTATTTGATCGCCAACGATCCGCGGGTATGCCACATCCCGGTGGATGCGGAACTGTTGGTGGATAAAAAGAATGCCGCGGAAATTGAAGTACAGCGGGTGGTGCAGCATGCCCGCCAGTGCATTCCGCAGCAGCAAAACGCCTTATTCGTTTTTGAGTCGGCGTTGACCGGTCGGCTTCTGGATCTCCAGGAAGAGGAGCAGCGTTTCGGGCTCTCTCACGGCCAGGCGGCTGAGAATATCAACCAGGGACTGGGCAGCATCGTGCGTGAGGTGCTGAACTGCGCCGGTGGGGAAATAAAAGGGCTTTATATGACCGGCGGCGACACGATGGTCAACGTCCTGAAAGAGCTTGGCGCAACCGGTATTGAAATGATTGACTACGTGATCCCGCAAACCGATATGGTGCGGATTATCGGCGGTGATTATGCCGGGTTGATTTGCGTCGGCAAGGGCGGATTAACCGGCCCGGAAGACATTCTTAGCACCATTGTCGAACGGATTTATAAAGAAGCACAAAATTAATAATCCAAGGCGACGTAATTGGAGTCCGGGTGGTATTGCGTCGTTTTTCTCTCTGTACCCTAAATACTTTAAGTTATCAGCCGTAATTGCATTATTCGTCGATACAACTTGAAGAGTGCTGGGTATATATAACTAAGATGAGCTACCCTATGAATATAAATATCCTGGATAAAATGAATAAGGTACCCGGTGGATTAATTATTATTCCACTGCTTGCCGCCATTCTTATTAATACTTTTGTGCCGCAGGTGTTGGCGATTGGTGGCCCGACAACGGCACTGTTTAAAGTTGGCTCCAGCGCCATGATGGGGATTTTCCTGTTAATTTGCGGAACCTCGATTAATATTCGCCAGGCTGGTTTGCCGTTGTATAAAGGCGCGGTGCTACTGTTCCTTAAATGTCTTGCCGGGGCGCTGGCGGTATGGGCGGCAGGGGCGATGTTTGGTCCGGCTGGTTTCCTCGGTATTTCGACCCTGGCGCTGATTGCCTGTTTAACCAGCTCTAACAGTTCACTGTATATCGCGCTGTGTAGCAACTATGGCGACGCCAGCGATGCCGGAGCGATATCGGTGTTTTGCATTAAAGACGGTCCCTTCGTCACCATGGTGGTGCTGGGCGTCAGCGGTCTGGCTAATATCCCCTTTGCCGCGCTGCTATCGATGCTGATCCCGCTGCTGATCGGCATGCTGTGGGGGAATCTCGATGAGCGCTTCAAACAGCTTTGCGCCGCGTCGCAGCCGTTGGTGATCATTATTATGTCGTTTGCCATTGGCGCTAACTCAAGCATTGATACCGTGTTTACCGCCGGGCTGTCAGGTATTCTGTTGGGCGTTATCTCGGCCATCACCGGCATTATTTTCTACTTCCTGTACAACCTGTTTCTTAAGAAAAAGACCGCATTGGGCGCGGCGCTCGGCACCACGGCCGCCAGTTCCGCACTGACGCCAGCTCTGGTGGCGCAGGCGGATCCGTCGCTGGCGATGTACGTTGATGCCGCCACCGCGCAGCTGGCTACCGCCAGTATCATTACCATGCTCACCGCGCCGGTTCTGGTGGCCTGGTTTGACAAACGTCTGAAAAAGCGCGCCCCGCAGGTAGAGGATACGCCAGTAAAAGATGACAAACCGGTGTCACTACCATCGCATGCGCCACGGGGGAATAAATAATATGCCATCGCCGTTGTATTCGTTGTCAATTACCGCCGTGGGAGAATACGTCGCAAATTATCTGACGGAGAATAAATTAATTCTCTTTGCCGAACCGGCGCCTGCGGATATTGCCATGTATTGTGCGCTGCACCGCGCCAGTGATTTATCGGCGGAATTAGCTCCCGGGCAGATACTATCGCTAAATAATACGCAGTATCGCATTACCGCGGTGGGCAGCGTGGCAACGGCGAATTTAAAACAGCTTGGCCATATTACCTTGAATTTTGATAACGCCGTGCGGGCTGAATTACCTGGAATGGTTCACCTGGCCGGCATTACACCCAAAATAATAAACGTGGGTGACCACATTTCAATTTATACACTTTAAATTAAATCTGTTATTAAGCTAAGGAATTAACTATGAAAACGATCGCTATTGGTGCGGATGATGCCGCCTATGCATTTCGCGATGTCATCGTCGCTTATTTGCAGGAGTCAGGAATAAACGTCGCGGATTACAGCAGCGATAAACGCCAGGGCAGTACGGTATATCCGGATGTTGCTCACGCGGTAGCGATGTCGATTAAGCAGGGTGAACACGATCGTGGGATCTTAATTTGCGGTACCGGCATTGGCATGAGCATAGTGGCGAATAAAGTTCCGGGGATTCGCGCCGCGCAGTGTCACGATACATTTTCCGCCGAGCGGGCGCGCAAAAGCAATAATGCGCAGATTATCACCCTTGGCGCACGGGTCATCGGCACGGAATTAGGCAAAAAAATCCTCCAGGCGTGGCTGGCGGCAGAATACGAGGGCGGCGGTTCAGCGCCGAAAGTTGAACGAATCGATTATTACGAACACCAGCATGCCAGAGATTAATTCCCGGTTTTTTTGAAAGGAACAGACTATGAACCAGCTTGATACCCTGAAATCCTATACCGTGGTCGTTGCCGATACCGGCGATATTGAATCGATTAAAAAGTTTTCGCCGCAGGATGCTACGACCAATCCGTCATTGGTGCTGAAGGCAGCCCAACTTCCGCAGTACCAGGCGCTGATCGCCGACGCCATCGGTAAAGCGCGCCGCCAGGGCGGCAGCGAACAAACCCAACTGATTAACGCCTGCGATCAGGTGGCGGTGGATATCGGCAGCGAAGTACTGCGCCACGTACCCGGGCGTATCTCAACCGAAGTCGACGCGCGTTACGCCTGGGATCGCGGCATGTGCGTCGCGCAGGCGCGCAAGCTAATCCAGATGTATGAAAAGAACGGTATCGGCGCCGAACGGATCCTGATTAAGCTGGCGGCGACCTGGGAAGGGATCCGCGCGGCGGAGGAGCTGGAGAAAAGCGGCATTAACTGTAACCTGACGCTGCTCTTTTCCTTTGCCCAGGCACGCGCCTGCGCCGAAGCGGGGGTCTATCTGATTTCGCCGTTCGTCGGGCGGATCTACGACTGGTATCAAAAGCATCAACCTCAGGAGACGGAATATCAGGCCGACCGCGATCCGGGCGTCGTTTCCGTACGCCAGATTTATCAGTACTACAAATCCCACGGCTACGACACCGTAGTGATGGGCGCCAGCTTTCGCCGTATTGAGCAAATTCAGGCGCTGGCGGGCTGCGACCGGTTGACGATTTCCCCGGCGCTGCTCGATGAGCTGGCGGCTAACGACGCGCCGCTCAGTCGTCAGCTCAAGCCAGGTTACGTCAGCGAAACCCGACCGTCGCCGATGAGCCAGGCTGAGTTTCTCTGGCAGCATCATCAGGATCCGATGGCGGTGGAGAAACTGTCGGAAGGCATTCGGCTGTTTGCCGCCGATCAACTGAAGCTTGAAAACCAAATTCGTCAGATGCTGTAAGCAGCAGGGAAGACCGCTATGAATAACACACTTGTCGTTCGCCGCCGCTGCGCCAACGCGCTGCGCGCACTCTCGATGGACGCTGTACAGAAAGCCAAATCCGGCCACCCTGGCGCCCCGATGGGCATGGCTGACATTGCCGAAGTCCTGTGGCGTGATTTCCTGAACCATAACCCGCAGAACCCGTCCTGGGCCGATCGTGACCGCTTCGTGCTGTCCAACGGT
>NZ_JBPNXF010000019.1:0-38601 GCF_051207495.1 Klebsiella sp. K-3
CCCCGGCCTTCCGGGAACGTCTCAGCGATTTTGAGGCCACCAACACCGGCAGTTTCAGTAGCCACGGGTACAGGGTAGATGCCACGAACCGTAGGCCGGATAAGGCGTAGCCGCCATCCGGCGCGAAAGAGGCTCTTTACCCGCGGTTATTGCCCGGCGGCGCTACTCTTGCGCGGGTCTACAGATCATATGCCGGCGTAGGTCGGGTAAGGCGTTAGCCGCCACCCGACAATACAGGTCATAACCGGGTCGGAGAGACAACCGGCGGCATGGCGCCGCCGGTGTAGGGCTTACTTAGCCGGAATCGCTTTCAGCAGTTCGGTCAGCAGCGTCCAGTACTGGCCGACGCTCTCGATATGAACCTGCTCATCCGGGGAGTGCGGGCCGGTAATGGTTGGGCCGATGGAAACCATGTCCATGTCCGGATACGGTTTTTTGAACAGACCGCATTCCAGGCCAGCGTGGATAATCTGAATGTTCGGCGTCTTGTTGAACAGACGCTGATAGGTCTCGCGCACCAGGTGCATAACCGGGGAATTGGCATCCGGCTGCCAGCCTGGGTAAGCGCCTTTGGCTTCGGTTTTCGCCCCGGCCAGTTTGCCCAGCGAATCCAGCATGCTGACGACGTAGTCTTTACCGCTGTCGATCAGCGAGCGAATCAGGCAGTGGATCTGCACGTTGTCGTCGGTCATGGTCACGACGCCGACGTTCAGCGAGGTTTCAACCACGCCTTTGGCGACGTCAGAGTTGCGGATCACGCCGTTCGGCGTCGCGTTCAGCAGGCGCACGAAACCGTCGCGGGAAGCCTGAGTCAGCGCCGCTTTATCGTTCGCGACCGCTTCCAGCAGGACGACCAGATTCTTCTCTTTGGCCGCCAGTTCGTTTTTCAGGATCTCCTGGTAAGTATTCACCAGTGCTTTCAGCGCATCCGCTTTATCCGCGGCGACGGCGACGGTCGCGAAGGCTTCACGCGGGATGGCGTTACGCAGCGTACCGCCGTTGAAATCCACCAGACGCAGATCCAGTTCATCGGCATGGCCCGCCAGGAAGCGCGCCAGCAGCTTGTTAGCGTTGCCCAGACCGACGTGGATTTCACCGCCGGAGTGGCCGCCTTTTAAGCCTTTCAGGGTCAGTTTAAAGCTCTGGAAACCGTCAGGAATCGCTTCGCGAGTCAGCGCCAGGTTAGAGGTGAAATCTATACCGCCGGCGCAACCCATGTAGATTTCGCCTTCTTCTTCCGAATCGGTATTGATCAGGATATCCGCCTGCAGCCAGTTGGCCTGCAGACCGAACGCACCATCCATGCCGGCTTCTTCGGTCATGGTCAGCAGCACTTCCAGTGGGCCGTGGGCAACGCTATCGTCGGCCAGCACCGCCAGCGCGGAGGCCATACCGATGCCGTTATCCGCGCCCAGGGTGGTGCCGCGCGCTTTAACCCACTCGCCGTCGATATACGGCTGAATCGGGTCTTTGGTGAAGTCGTGCACGGTATCGTTATTTTTCTGCGGCACCATATCGAGGTGCGCCTGCAGAACCACCGGCTTGCGGTTTTCCATACCGGCAGTCGCGCCTTTACGAATCAGAATGTTGCCAACCTGGTCGCGTTCCGCGTGTAAGCCTTTCTCTTTTGCCCAACCCATGATGTGCTCGGCGAGCTGTTCTTCGTGATAGGACGGGTGCGGGATGGAGCAAATTTTGGCAAAAATATCCCAAAGCGGTTGCGGGGATAATTGAGACAATTCAGACACGATGAGTCTCCTTACAGTCACCTGCAAAAGTCGTTTACAGGTCGAGGGTTAGCAATAAGATTCACTACAAGCTCGGGCTTGCGCGATGTGGTTGAGAATACCACTTTCCGCGCGCTCTGCTAGTGTAAAGCACGCAAAAAGCGTTGCTGGAGGCGCTTAATACTGGTTTTTAGTGCGTCAGGTCTCTATAATCTCGCGCAACCATTTTCCCCCTCGAACAATATTTAAGCCGTTATACACAGGCTGGGACAATTCACATGAGCGAAAAATACGTCGTCACCTGGGACATGTTGCAGATTCACGCCCGCAAACTGGCAAGCCGTCTGCTGCCGGTTGAACAATGGAAAGGCATCATTGCCGTTAGCCGTGGCGGTCTGGTACCGGGAGCTTTACTGGCGCGTGAACTGGGTATTCGTCATGTTGATACCGTATGTATCTCTAGCTACGATCACGACAACCAGCGCGAACTGAAAGTACTGAAGCGCGCTGAAGGCGATGGCGAAGGTTTCATCGTTATTGATGACCTGGTCGATACCGGCGGCACCGCTGTCGCTATCCGCGAAATGTATCCTAAAGCGCACTTTGTCACCATTTTCGCCAAGCCGGCGGGCCGTCCGCTGGTTGATGATTATGTGGTTGATATCCCGCAGGATACCTGGATTGAACAGCCGTGGGATATGGGCGTCGTCTTCGTACCGCCAATCGCTGGCCGTTAATTCCCGCCAATAGTGAATAATTACCACGCCCGGTTATGCCGGGCGTGGTTTTTTTTACCCTGACGCGGGTTACAATAGCGCAAGCAGCAACATGATGGAGGCGGCACATGTCACAGGCTAACCTTAGCGAAACGTTGTTTAAACCCCGATTCAAATACCCGGAAACCTCAACGCTGGTCCGTCGGTTTTCATCCGGCCAGCATCAGGACATGCAGACCGCGTTGAGCGGTAATCACGTCGATCACTGGTATCGCTTAATCAATCGCCTGATGTGGATCTGGCGCGGCGTCTCGCCGCAAGAGATATGGGATGTCCAGGCGCGCATCGTGATGAGCGATGCCGAGCGCTCCGACCCTGAACTCTACGATACGGTGATTGGCTATCGCGGCGGCAACTGGGTGTATGAGTGGACTAAACAAGCGATGATGTGGCAGCAAAAAGCGACTCAGGAAGCCGATCCTCTGCAGAGCGGTCGCCACTGGCTGCACGCCTCCAACCTCTATAGCATCGCCGCCTATCCCCATATTAAGGGCGATGGGCTAGCCGATCAGGCGCAGACGCTGGCCAATCGGGCCTATGAAGAGGCGGCGCAACGTCTGCCGGGCGAGCTGCGTGAACTGGAGTTCGCTATCCCCGGCGGCGCGCCGGTGACGGGCTTCCTGCATATGCCGAAAGGCGAAGGCCCGTTCCCGACGGTGCTGATGTGCGGTGGTCTGGATTCGCTGCAAACCGATTATTACAGCCTGTATGAGAAGTATTTTGCCCCGCTGGGTATCGCCATGCTGACGCTGGACATGCCGTCCATCGGTTTCTCAACCAAGTGGACGCTGAGCCAGGACACCAGCATGCTGCATCAGTACGTGCTGCAGCATCTGCAGAATGTCCCCTGGGTTGACCATACCCGGGTGGCGGCATTTGGTTTCCGCTTCGGCGCCAATATTGCGGTTCGTCTGGGGTATCTGGAATCGCAGCGGCTGAAGGCGGTGGCCTGTCTGGGACCGGTGGTGCATAACCTGCTGGTGGATCCGCAGCTGATGGCGCGGGTGCCTGAGATGTTCCTCGATGTGCTGGCATCGCGTCTTGGCATGCACGATGCTTCCGACGAAGCGCTGCGCGTCGAGCTCAACCGTTATTCATTAAAAACTCAGGGCTTGCTGGGCCGCCGTTGCCCTACGCCGATGCTCTCCGGCTACTGGAAAGACGATCCCTTTAGCCCCGAAGAGGAGTCGCGGTTAATCACCTCGTCCTCGGCGGATGGCAAGCTGCTGGAGATACCGTTTAAGCCGGTTTACCGTAATTTCGATCACGCATTGCGTCAGATTGCCCGCTGGATCAACCATAGATTTGGTTAATATATTGCTAAATTTTATTGGTTTGGTAAAACAGTTGCATCACTAAAGGAGATCGCAATGACGTTACCGAGTGGACACCTGAAAAGTAAGCTGATTAAAAAATTCACGGCGCTAGGCCCCTATATCCGTGAAGGGCAGTGTGAAGAGAACCGCTTTTTTTTCGACTGCCTGGCAGTTTGCGTCAACGTTAAACCAGCGCCGGAGAAGCGGGAATTCTGGGGCTGGTGGATGGAAATGGAAGCACAGGAATCTCGTTTCACTTATAGCTACCAGTTCGGCCTGTTTGATAAAGAGGGTGACTGGCAAGCGGTCGACATCGACGATCCTGAAGTTCGTGAAAGACTCGAAAAAACGCTGCGTGAGTTCCACGAGCGCGCTGCGGCGCTGCTGGCAACGTTCAACCTGAAGCTCGAACCGGCTGACGATTTCAGCGAACCGGTTCGCCTGCGCGCGTAAACCCGGCTTTTGGCATCCGCTTCCTGCCGCGGGAAGCGGATGACCGCCAACGATCATTCTTGTCATCAGGTCACGGCGCTTCAGCCGTTATTCCTGCACTTCGCGATGAGTTGACAACACTCGAAATGGCTGGCCGACCACTACCTGACCGGCGGCCAGATCTTTCGTCACCACGGTACCCGCGCCAATTTTAACATTATCACCCAACGTCACCGGGCCGATGACCACCACGTGGGCGCCGAATTCGACGTTATTGCCAATCACCGGGCTTGCCCCTTCGCGGCCTTCGCTATCCGTCAGGCTGCCGATGGTGGCTCCCTGACGCAGGATACAGTTTTCACCGATGACGGTGCCGCGGTTGAGGACGATGCAGTGCGGATGATACAGCTTCAGCCCGTAGCCGATCCGCGTCTGCCACGGTAGTTCGACGCAAAACAGACACTCGTTAATCAGTTTATTGAGAATAACGAATGGAATGCCGAGCAGCTTGTAAAACGGGTTGCGGCTGCGATACAGCGTCGCGAGGCGATAGAGCAGAATCGCGATTTTCGCCTTCATACTGCCGGTATGTTTGATCTCGCGGCGGACCTGACTGATGGCATTAGGCATGAATTCTCCGTTTACTTAAGGGAAAAGGTGGTCAGTTGATACCAGCCGTCGGCGGTTTTGCCTTGGTTGGCCAGCAGCAGCCGCGGCTTGCCCTGGGCATCGGTAATGGCGGTCTGCAATGCGTAATCGCCTGCGGGCAGCGAGGCGGGTAGCGTGAGAGTGACAGTGCTTTGCATATCACCCGGCAGCCAGCGGCGCACATCATCCTGGGTTTTTAACTGGGTAACCGTGGCGCCGGCGGCGTTGACCACGCGCCATTGTACCGGGTAGAACAGGTAGGCCGGAGCGACGCCATCATTACGCCAGGTGACATTGATCGCTAACGGCTTACCAGCCTTAACCGGCGTCTCGAAGGCGAGTTTGTTAACCCGGAAACGGTAGCCGATTCGCAGTAAGGCTTTATCGACAATATCGCGGTATTCCGCCGGAATCGGTCTTGATTTCAGGTTCAGGCTGCTGGCGTGTTGCTGCAGCGCCCAGTCGAAGGTAGCCTGCACCTCTTCACGCGTGTAGTGCTGCACGCTCTGCCATTCGCTCATATAGCCGCAGATCTCAAGGCTGACGGGCGCTCGTTTCCAGCTATCGACAAACCCCGGCGCGGCGGCCTGGGCGGCGGCCAGACGCTGCGGATAATCATCGCGCATATGGCTCCACTCGCTGGAGAAGTTATGCCAGTCGCCCCAGCAGTCCGCCCGCCAGCCCGCGCCGCGGCGGCTGGCCGAGGCTAGCGAATCGCCGCCGCTAATCAGCATGATTTTCGGCGTTTTCGGGAAGCTATCGAAATGCATATCAACATAGCGATTGAGCTGCTCTGGCGTGTATTTCTCCATTAACGGCGGAATGTCGCTAAAGTTGGAGTTGTGCCATTCGCCCCAGGATCCGACCATGCCGATATCGATAAAGGCCAGTTCCGGATTGCCGTCGTAGCGCTGACCAAGGGCATTCAGCAATTTTTGCGCATAGGCGATAAACGTTGGATCGCTGAGATCCGGCACGAAGGTTTTGCCGTCGGCGACCCACTGTCCTTTGATCCCTTTAGCGATCAGCCAGTCGGGAATTTTTGATCCCGTTTGCGGCTCGTCGAGCGCCATTACCCGCAGGCCGACGTTCATGGCTGGCTGATGGCTGGCGGCGACGCTAAAAGCGTTATCGATCGGCGCGAAATTGTAGACCCCTTCCTGTGGTTCCAGCTCGCTCCAGTAGAAGCGATCGTACTCAAAACCGGTATCGGGATACTCGGCGCGGGTCGGTTTTTCACCATAGCCATCATGAAAGCTGGCGACGCCGATGCCCGGATTGGTGAGCAGACCGTCGAATGGGGGCGGGGTGATGACCGTGGTTTGCGCGCCAACGGATGCTGACGCCAGCGTGCTGGCCAGCAGCAGGGCGCGAAACAGGGGGGCTCTACGCAGAGATGATTTCGCCATACTCAATTCACTTTGTCATGTGGTCATGAAGATTAACAAACCACGTCCAGATACCGACGTGGAAATTTTTAAATACATCAATGCCTAATGCTGATTTCAGCATATAGAGCGCCAGCAGGATCGACAGCAGGGCGAATACCACGCCAAGCGTAATCAGCAGCGTCGCGAAGATGCGTCCGAACAGAGTGCTTTCGCGCGAAACTTTGCGCAGATCGCGACCAAAAAGAAACACCACAAAATAGCGACGATGCAGGAACGGAAAGCTGTGGCGAAAATCGATGCGATGGCGTGACGCCAGGTTGGCGCGTACCAGCGCCTGCTCGATTCCCCGTTTCTGCTCCGCGGTTAATGAGGTTTCCACCTCCTGGTCAAGCGCGGCATAAAAGCGCTCGACTACCAGTTCAGCTGTAGATTTCGGCACGAGTAACCTGCTTACGTTAAGCGCTGATAGACTTGCGCGGTTTGCGCGGCAATTTCCGGCCAGCGGTACTTCGGCATAAACTCACTGTAATCCGCTTTTTCACCTGCGACCCATCGCTGCAGTTTCTGCGTCAGGGCCGGAACGTTGCCGACCGGGAAGTAGTCTGCTGGCGGTAGG
This sequence comes from Klebsiella sp. K-3, assembly GCF_051207495.1. Taxonomy (NCBI): domain Bacteria; kingdom Pseudomonadati; phylum Pseudomonadota; class Gammaproteobacteria; order Enterobacterales; family Enterobacteriaceae; genus Klebsiella; species Klebsiella sp. K-3. The sequence continues at coordinate 6,907 of NZ_JBPNXF010000019.1, forward strand.
CCAATTTCAAGGTTGGCCGGAATGTCGCTGACTACCACCGGCAGCGACCACGACATGGCTTCCAGCAGCGCGATCGGTAATCCCTCATGATAAGAGGGCAGCACGAATAGCCCGGCCTGCGAGAACAGCGTATGCAGCGGCGCGCCGCTGATAAAGCCGGTAAGGATAACGTTTGGCGTGGCGGTCGCCTGTTGCTTCAGACGCTCGCTATATTCATCGGCGTGGTCGGCATCGCCAATGAGCACCAGCGGTACCGAACATCCGGCGGCGGCATAGGCGGCAACGAGATCGTGCAGTCCTTTCTCTTCGACAAAACGGGCCACGGCAACGATATACTGGCCCGGTTTTAGACCGTATTTATCGAGGATCTCCGCCTGCCGATCCGCAGGAGGCAGGTCGACCTGGCGCACGCCGTTGTAGATAACATGGGCGTTATGGCGGCCATGCTTGTGCTTAATCAGATTATTGATGACCTCGGAAATGACGATCACTTCATTGGCGTATTTCACCGCCCATTTTTCGCCAAGGCGCAGCATCTCTTTGGCCATCCGGCCCCATTTCTGCCGATCGTAATCCGGGCCATGATGGGTAAAGACGACGCGTTTTCCCAGCAGACGCAGCAACGGCACCACCAGGCCGGGGCCGACGGCGTGAACGTGAACCACGTTGGAGCCGTCGAATAAGGTACTGAATGCCGCCAGCGTCGAGTGAATAATAGCCTCGAATTTACGGCTTTTCGGCGCCCACAGGCTCTTGAGTTTAACGCCCTGATATTCGCTGCGTCGGTAGTTCACATAGGGCGAGCGGGCGATCACGCAAACTTCCGCGCTGCCCTGGCGATAGATTTCCGGGTATAAATTCTGGCAGTGCGTTTCCACGCCGCCCTGCACATCGGGGATCCCGCGAGTGCCTAATACCGTGACGTTGATGGTCATTTTTTCTCCCCGACAAGTTGCTGATAAAGCGCCTGCAGCTCCTGCATGTGGCGGGCGAGATCGTATTTTTCTTCCAGCCGCCGGCGGGCGTTAATTCCCATACTGCGGGCCAGTTCAGGGTCCGCAGCCAGTTTGTCCATCAGTTGCGCCAGCGCATCGCTATTGCCGGGCTCAACCAGATAGCCGTCGACGCTGTCACGGATCTGTTCCGGGATACCGCCAATATTGCCGCCGATCACCGGGCGGCCAAATGCCATGGCTTCGAGCACCGACATAGAGCAGTTTTCATAATATTCAGAGGGGACGACTACCGCGCGGGCCCCGCGAATGAGGTTATTTAGCTCCTCGCCGTGTTTCATATAGCCGAGGAACTGCGGGCCGCTGAAACGCGCGCGCAGGTCTGCGCCCAATGGGCCGTCGCCGACAATCTTAAGCGGCATCGCCTCCTGCATTTTTTGCTGCGCCTGCGCCAGCGTCGGTACGCCTTTTTCCCGGCTCAGGCGGCCAATATAGAGAAAATAGTCGCCTGCGGTTTCGCCGGGCACGGTGTTGTTGGCATCAATACCGTTGACGATCACTTCAATGCGGGCGTCGGGCAGCTTACGCAGCAGGATCTGGCGCATAAACTCGCTCGGGGCGATGATACAGTCGAGCATGGCGTAATTTTGGGCGAATTTCTGCCAGTAGGCTTCCAACGATAGCAGCAGGCTTTTGAAAGTATCGCCCTGCTGGCAGCGGTGACGAAAAGCGTTAATCACCGACCCGGTGAGACACTCTTCGCAGACATGACCATCGCGCAGCATGGTGTAGGAAGGGCAGACGATTTTGTAATCGTGGGCGGTGAGTACCGTTTTGCAGCCAAAGCGTTTCGCCACGCCGATAACGGCAGGCGTAAGTTGATGATAGATATTATGAAAATGAACAATATCCGGCCGCTCGCGCAACAAAAGCGTATTGAGCTTCGCGCAGGCCTCGGCATTATAAATAAAGTCCACCCCGGCTTTGATTTTGCTCATCAGGCCGTGACTGTCGTGATAATCGACGTTATGGACGAAAAATTCCTCCCACGGCGACGGTTTATTTTCCGCGTGCTGCATGCTGAAGTCGACCACCTGGTAGCCGGCTTGCAGCATCGCGTCGCGCTCCTGAAAATAAACGGTTTCCGCGCCGCCTTTGATAAAGAAGAATTTGTTAACGAAGAGAATTTTCATTTTCAGTATCAATATGCTGTGGATTCGAGACGGTCACCGCCGGGCGTTTCATCGGATCGCGCACTGAATTAATCACCCCGCGCAGCAGCCCCGCTGAAAATAGCGATAAGTTAATCGCGCTCTGCACGCCATCGCGCAGCGATTTATTTTTAATGGCCTTCAGAGCGATAAACGCCAGCAGCGGCAGCAGGGCGATGGCGATAACCTTGCCATTGAAGGTCAGTAGACAAATCAGTAAAACCAGCAGATAGAGGGTGAAGATCAGCTCATTACGTACAATCCGCAGCGCCGCCGGGAAATGGGCTTTACCCCAGCAGTTACGGAGCAACTCGCCCGGCGCCCACAGAAAGCCGTTCTTCCAACGGTAGGCCAGCATTTTAAAGGTCGGCATGGTGTAAGAGGCGTGGCTAAAGTAGGGCGCCGCCAGGCGATGCAGCTTGTAACCTGCTGCCTGTAAACGAATACCCAGCTCCGCTTCTTCGTAGCCGTGCAGGTTGAGGTTGGTCAGATAGCCGATTTTCTCGATCGCTTCACGGCGATACAGGCCGCCGCCGCCCAGATGATCGGTGTCGCCCTGCGGATAGATCAGGTGCAGGCGCTGCTTGCGCGATTTGAACTCATAGTTAGAGGCATCATCCATCTCGACGCTGCCGGCGACTCCCGCGTACTCCGGATGTGTCTCCAGGAATTCGACCGCGGTATCCAGAAAGCCCGGCTCCAGCTCCATATCGCCATCCAGTAGCAGCAAATAATCGCCTTCGCTATACAGCCAGCCCAGCTGGTGGCCGATACCGCAGCAGCGGTCGGCGGCGTTATCCAGACACACCACCATCGCACCTTTCGCGATAGCCAGTTCGCGGGTGTTATCCGTTGATAAGCTGTCGGCGACGATGATTTGATGCGGGTACGGTTGCAGCTGTTTGCGCACGCTATCGATGGTTTTTTCGATGCCCTGCGCTTCATTCAGAGTCTTGATGCTGACGGTAATTGATGGCGTTTTATTCATAGTGGGTACCGGAGTTAAGACGGACAGCGCGGTGGATGACAATCAGCGCCCCAAGGGATAACCATAATAAAAACTGTAGCATGGGAATGATCATCAGGATCTGGCTGTAGGGCAGGCTGAGTAGACAGCCAATGACAAAAACGTAGAACGCCGGCGCCGAGCTAAGGAGTTGCAGATCCTCAAGCTTGAGATCGTGGCGCGAAAAGGTCTCTTTCGGCCGCATGGCGACCAGTATTGAGGCGATGGTGCCAATGAACAGAATGATGCCGATAATCCCCACTTCCCAAAGCAGCATGCTTAAGGCGGTGGAATCGAGGATCAGGTGATACCAGGCGCCGATATATCCCGGCGAGACGGTACTGCCGCTGTTGGTGGCGTTAAGACCGTAACCAAACAGCATGCCGCCTGGGCCGAACAGTTCGTTATGCTGCAGCCAGAAGAAGAGGGTGGTAAAACGCCCCAGTTCGCCGCTTGGCATAATGTAGTTAGTATCAAAAATATAGCCCAGTGAATCGATAAATACCGATAGCGCGCTTTTGGTCGGGTCGCCGCCGAAGGCCGAGGAATAGTTGGAGGCCAACACGGTAATAGCGACAAAAATTAATAGCGCCATGCCGGCGGCGATGATCAGCAGCGATCGCAGGCTAACTTTACTCACGCCGCTTACGTAGCCGGGCAGGATCCATAGCAGGGCCAGCAGAAACGGCGATAGCAGAATGACGAATTTTACTTCCCCCACTACGCAGAGGAAGAAACCCAGCGCGATGTGGATCACCAGCGATTTAAATGTGCAGATGCCGTGCTTAAACTCCGACACTTTCATGAGCATGATCAGCAGACAGAACATCCCCATCGCCGCGGTGTTGCCGCCGCCCATCGGGTCGCCGCCGAAAGTGCCGACCACCGAGTCCCACTTCTCATCTTCGCCGCGAAACGCCACCCGTTTAGGCACCACGAAAATCACCTGATAGATAGCGACCGGGATCTGCACATAGTAGATCCAGTAGAAAAGCCGCGTCAGACGGTACAGCTGTGATTCACTAAACATGCCCAACAGCATGCAGAACATCAGCAGCGAGAGCGCCAGCTCGTTTTTAAAGCCGACGATGGCGGTGACGATCCCCGACTGCAGTACCGTTGAGACCAGCCCGAGTACGATAAAAGTCAGATACAGCGCCAGTATCAGCTTTTCCCGCCCGGTGAGCGCCAGCGGCTGCGGGCGGCTCTGCATCAGGAGCAGCACCGCCATCACCAGCACCAGAAAAAATGGCAGCCACAGCACGGCCGCGATACCGGTGAAATACTGGACCGTACCGCAGAACACCAGCGTCATCAGGGCATAGGCTTCGAGATAGCGGCCGGTGTTTAGCTGCATATTTTCTGCTCCTGCAGCGAAAGCGTTTTCGCCCGCTGATTCATTTTGAGCAAAATGAACAAGTAACGCGCGAAGGTCAGGAACGAGAAGGCCAGCAGGGCGATTTCATAACTGACGCCAAAGTACGGCAAGGCGATGAAGGCGATGACGATAATCAGCAACTGCTCAATCTGAATACGCAAAAAGTAGCGCCGGGAGCCGAAGATCAGTTCGATCACAGTCAGCGGGCTGACCGCCAGCGCGGCGAACAGATAAGGCAGCATGTAGCGCGAGGTGGGGATCGAATTCAGCCACTCCTCGCTAAAGCCAAGGCGCATCACCAGCGGATAGAAAATCCAGATACCAAGGATGCATACCGCGGCGGCGCCCAGCAGCAGCAGGCGAACCTTTTTATATTCCGGATAGTTAAAGGTGTGGTTGCGAAAATCCATCGACCATTTAGAAAAGATGGAGTTGCGCACGGCGTTACCGATAATCATCACCGGCGACAGGCAGAAACGGCTGACTACCGAAAAGTAGCCGGCGACCAGCGGCGAGAACCAGATGTTAATCAGCATGGTCGGCAGGTTATTACTGGCCATCGCCAGCACCTCGGCGCTGCCGACGCGGCTAATATGCTGCCAGTGCTCGCGTAAAAAACGCAGATTCGTGGCAATCGAAAAGTGGCGCAGCGTTAAGCTTTTGAAGTTAAACAGGCGAATCAGGCAGGCGATCAATAGCAGCAGGATCCCGACCATCCACGCCAGATAAAACAGCGTTGGGTTGGGCATCACCAGCAGCGCAATGGCCACCACCAGCGACACCGCAATGCGCTGGAAAGTCAGGAAAGGATAGTTGCCGCCGCGCAGGGAAAGGTTTTCCGCCACCAGCACCAGCGCATAGCCAAAGGTCAGCAAATAGAGAAACGCAATGTTAAGTTCGAAGATAAGCCCGGTAATGACCGCCCAGGGGAGGGCCATCACCAGGCTCTGCAGCAGGCAGAACACCACGTTCTGCCCAAGCTCGTGATCCTCCTGACGGGGGATTAGCAACTGCGAGGCAAAGGTACAAACCTGCGCGCCGATCAGCACATTGCTGTAGATCATCGCATAATGGCCGACCTCCGCCATCCCGTAGCGATGAGAGATAAGCCAGACCGAAAAGGCGCCGATCAGCTGTGAAAGCACCGATGAACTGGCGATGGATGAAATACTCTTAATCAGATTCATAGGCGCTATTTCGGAGCAATGAGTTCGCGCATCTGGCGCTCAAGCAGGCGTTTACCTTCCTGCGTTTCCAGGTGTTCTTCGCGCACCTGGTTGAGCACGCTTGCCACCCGGCGATTGCCCGCACTCTGCAGACGTTGTTCCGCTTTGCGGATCCGCGGAGCCAGTTCGCCGGCCTTAACCACCAGCAGAGTCATATCGCTTTGTGCTGCCAGCAGCAGACTATCCTGCGCCTGGTTGAGCGCCGGAGCGTCGATGATTAGCGTATCGTAAGTCTGATGCAACGTTGTCAGCAGCGCCGGCAGGCGTTCAGAGGTGAGCAACAGCAGCGAAGAGTCGTTGAGTTTGCCGCGTGGCATAAAGTCCAGTTGATCATCCAGTTTGACGACGGACTGCTCCGGCATGCACTCGCCGTTCAGTAATTGACTAAAGCCTTGTTTATGTTGCGGAAATTTGGCCGATAATCCCTGAGTGGCCAGGTAGTCGAGGTCAATCAGCAGCGTTTTACGCGATTTGCTGGCTGAGCAAGCCAGCAGTTCGGCAATAAACGAACTGCCGGAACGGGATTGCACCGAAGTCACCAGGATGGTGGCGGGTTTATCGCGCTGATTGAGCAACGCCAGCCGTAGGCTGTGGATCATATCGGCGTAGAGCACGTTATGGAAAATCTGCTGCGCGTTTTCCAGATGCGTCAGGAGCGGAAATTCGCCGCTGGCCTCGAGGGCGGTTTTCGCTTTGAGCTCGCTGAGGCTATTCACCGTTTTATCCAGCGCGGTACTGACGATCAGGTACATGATATACAGCGCCAGCGCCATCATGGTAATCATCACGATTAACAGGCCGCGCTGGGGTTTAGACGGGCGGTCCGGCGGCACGGCGGCGTCGTAAATGACTTCATCCGGTACCGAGAAGGTCTCCGACAATTTCTGCTCGTTAGCGCGCTGGTACAGCGACTTATAAAGCTCTTCGGTTTTATTCAGCGCGGTGGTCATGGTGTTGTACTGGTCGCGCTTGGCGCCGAGCGCCTGGAAATCGGCCTTCTGATCGTTGAGCATTTTTTGGTAGTGCTGCTCATCGTCGAGGGCGATTTGATACTGCTGGCGCAGGCCGTTAAACAGCTCGCCCAGTACCTGGCCGAGCTGGGCATTCACCGCCTGTAGCTGCGCCTGGGCCTGCAGATATTTCGGATGCTGCGGGCCGTAGTGTTTGGCCGCTTCGGAAAGATTGCGCCGCGTCTGGATGAGCGCAATGCGTAAATCCTGCACCTGCGGATGACCGGAGATTTCCGGCAGCGAGATAATCTGTTCTACCGGTTTACCCTGCTGGCGACGGACCTTGTCCCATACCGTCTGCGCTTTCAGGCGGCGCTGGGTGGCGTCGGCCAGATGGTTAATCACAATCCCCAGCCGCTCGGTCTCATAACCATCCATGCTGCGGAAGGTTAGTAATCCGTTCTGCTTGAGGAAGTTATCGATGTTTGCCTTCTGCTGATCCATTTTGGTTTTCAGGTCGTCCATCATTTTTTCGTTCCAGCCCTGCGCCTGAAGCAAGGTATTTTGCTTCTGCTGCAGGCTGTAATCGATGAATGCCTGGGCGACGCCGTTGGCGATATCGGCGGCTTTCTGCGGTGATTTCGCTTCCATCGACACGGCAACCAGTTGGGTGGTGCGCACGCCGGAAATGGTCAGGTTTTTTTGCAGCGCCTGAATAGCATTATTAATACGCGCGGTTTCGTCGAGATTATCGCCGCCGTTAAATTCGCTATCCTGCTCCAGCTTTAATTTGCGCACCGCGGCATCGAGCACCACTCGTGACCCCATTAACGCGTATTTGGTCTCGTAGTAATCGCTGCGCGTGGAGTCGTAGTTTTCCAGCCGCGGTAGGGGAGAGACGTCCTGCGACTGCGCTTTGAACAGCACGGTAGCGGTCGCCGTGTAGCTGGAGGACATAAAGCGCGTCAGAATAAACGATGCCACGGCGGCGACAATCACCACCACCAGGCACCAGATAAGCTTGTGCTTAATTTTGTTGAAATAAGGCGTGAAGTCGATAAAGCCTTCTTTCTTTTTCGCGTTTTCGACCAGTGAAATTGCCATATCAGAAGAAACTCATGCCAATAATGATGGTATCTCCTGCCTGCACGGCGGAGTCGGCGGCGACATTTTCCAGCAGCCTTCCGCCGCGGGCCTGTCGAATTTGAATATCATGACGGTCGGCGCGGTCGGTGAAACCGCCGGCCAGGGCAATGGCTTTTTCCGCCGTTAAACCCGGCTCCCAGGCATATCCATCCGGTTTTTTCACTTCGCCGAGCAGATAAACTTTGCGGTATTCGGCGATGCTCACCGTGACCATCGGCGCCTGTAGGTAGTTACCGCGCAGTTTATCGGCGATTTCATTACTCACCTGTTCAGGCGTTTTGCCTTTTAACAGCAGCGATCCGATATAGGGGTAATCAATGCTGCCGCTATTATCGATTTTTACCCGCATCGTCAGATCCTGCTCCCCGGAGACTGCAATATTGACTTCATCGCCCTGGTCCAAAAGGTAGACGGCGTCCGGCGGCGTTTTAATGGTCTGCGGCGGCGTCGAACAGCCCGCCAGCAGTAGCGCCAGCAGCGGAAGCATCACCAGTGTCCTGTTTAAAAAGGTCATAGTTGTACCTGCGTCATAAAAATAATGGCCGAATCGTCGTAGCCCAGGGTGCGGTCAACCGCATGCGAGTAGTCCGGGCCAATATAAAAAGTGTCCGTATCTTTATTTGAGTGCATGGTGTTCCATTGCAGCTTCAGCTTAAAGTTAACCGATGGTCGGAAATCATAGTTAAAGGTCAGCGACAGCAGATTAGACTTATCTTTGCGCTTATTGCTCTGATGCTTATAGTCTTCGGTGATATATGAATAATCGACCAGAGTTGAGAAACGATCCACCAGCCAGTGATGTTCATAGCCGACGCCGAAATTTGACACCAGGATATAGCCGCCGGAGTCGGTGGGGTCCTTGATGCGCTGGGAACTGTGTAGGTTAACTTTCATTTGTTCCAGCGGTTTCCAGTCGGCGTTGATATCCCAGTTCAAGCCGTTAAAACCCTGTGAGTCCGGGTTATGGATAAAGTCTTTGTAGAGCCAGGCGACGTTACCGTTAATCTCCGTTTTACCCGACAGGCGATTCTTCATGCCGAACAGCAGGTAATACTCATTGCTGTCTTTTAACGGGTTCAGCTCGTAGCGGCGCTGGTTGGTGATAAAGCTATAGCGATAGCGCAGCGTTTTAGCTTTCTGGTCGAACAGTTCGGCCACCAGGCTGTTTTCATGCCACTCCTGATCGTGCATGTAATAGTTAAAGTCATCGCTGGCGTCTTTGATGCTGTCGAGGTCGCGAAAACGCAACTGTTTATGCAGTAGCGCGATTTCAACTTTACCGCGACCTTCCGGCGCGCCGTAGCTGTAACGAAGCTCGCTATTAAAGAAGCGGGTGCCGATCGGTTTGTTGATGCCAAACTCTTTAAACTGCTCGGGCAAAAAGCCTTCGGTGGTGTCGCGGCCGCGCTCTTCATGACCCAGCGTCTCATCGAGATCCAATGACAGCCCGTGCATGCTGCCAAATCGCCATTTGCCGTTAAACATAAAAAAATGGTTATTGCGATTATCCGCGCTATCGTTGCTATAGTTGCGGTAATCGCCGGAATACATCAACAGGTAGCGGTCTTCATAACGTTCGCCGATGGCTTTGACGATAGGTTTAATATTCTGGTAGCTGGAACCGATTTTATTTTGGTCGTAGCGCTGCCAGGTCACGTTGTCATCGTAACCGATGTCATAACCCAACTGGCTCTCGAAATCGATGCCGGCAACCCCGGTATGCGGTTTTGCCTGCAGGTCGGCGTGTGCGTAAGGCACAGACAGCAAACCGGCCAGAACGGCGAACCTAGAACGCATTTTTGCCAACAAAGCCCCGGAAGAAAGTCAAAAAGACGATTTTGAGATCGAGGAACAGCGACCAGGACTGGATGTAGGCCAGGTCGTACTGAATTCGCTTCTCCATTTTGTCCAGCGTATCGGTCTCGCCGCGGAAGCCGTTAATCTGCGCAAGCCCCGTGATCCCTGGTTTAACCTTATGGCGAATCATGTAGTTCTCCACCAGCACGCGATACTGCTCGTTATGCGCCACCGCGTGCGGGCGCGGACCGACGATCGACATCCGCCCCTGTAGCACGTTGAAAAACTGCGGCAGTTCATCCAGTGAGGTTTTACGCAAAAAAGCGCCGAATTTGGTGATACGCGGATCGTTGCGGGTCGCCTGAGTGACCACGGCGCTATTTTCCATGACCCGCATGGTCCTGAATTTCCACACTTCTATTTGCTTGCCGTTGAGGCCATAACGATTCTGTTTAAATAAAATCGGCCCCGGCGAGGTGAGCTTGATACCAATCGCCACGAACAGCATCGCCGGCAGGCTAATTAAGGTAAAGAAAGAGCCGAGAATGATATCTTCAATACGCTTGATGATCGCCCCTTCGCCATCAAAAGGCGAAGTGAAGATACTGATAGTCTGCAGATTGCCGAACATGCGCAGCTGGGAAATATGCGAGCTGTAAGAGAATAGATCCGGTACCAGGAATACATCGACGGTTGTGTCAGAGAATTCATTAAGAAACTGCTTGATACGCTGCTGCGCAACCATGGGGAGCGCGATGTAAATTTCATCAACGCCGCCTGTTTTCGCCAGAGCCAGCAGATCGCGCGAGTTGCCTTTTCTTTCAATACTCATCAGCCGGCTATCGCGCTGGTTGTTGCGATCTTCAAAATAGCTGATGATGATGCCGCGCTGTGAGTACTCTTTTTGTAAAGCCTGCTCGATGGCCAGGCCCGCAGGCGTAATACCAAGAATCGCCACCCGTAACACCGAGTTAAACAGATAATGCGCGGTGATTGCCCGCACCACAAAGACAATTAAAAATATAAATATCGAACACTTAGCCAAACTGACGGCCAGCGGGATAAAATTAACTACAGATTGTGCGTTAATTAGCCACTCGGCAACGACAAAAAATAAAAATGAAACAATACTACTTAGGCATACGCTTAATATAAGCGCGGCTGATTTTGTGAAATAGTGGCCTTTAAATTGTCCGGAATACAGTTGAAAATACTCATTAATTCTTATGAATACTAATGAATAGATAATTCCAACTAGCGCGGAAGCGGTAGAGGGTTCAGTGTAAAAATATTTTAAATAGATAAAAATCAAAATGTTGACGGTGAGGAAATCCAGTAGTTTTATCAACTTGCTATAACGGGAGTGATAAATTTTTATATTGTTATCTGCCATTTTTTGCTCGTTTAAAATGAGTTATTTAAACATCGTTATGCTATTTTTTTAAACTAACTGGAAAGCCTGATAATCATTCACATTTGCAATAAATGGTTATCAATCATCATTGTAGACTATGAGTTGGGTAGTGTCGACAAATCTCAGTTTAAAAATAAAACTGTTTTTTAATGTTCTTTATGCGAGTTATTTAAGCGGGAAAGAGGGGGATTAATACCGAAGTATTAATTGTTGTTGAGCGTAAACGTAGAGTGGAATTCAGGGTGAAGGACTAATTGCAGGTGAAACAACCGGAGTCTGGAGAGTGAGAATTCTTAGCCCCCGGCCAACTCAAGATGCTGAGTTGCCGGGGCTCTGAAGAGTACCCGACTTTACTTGTACAGCTCGGCGCTCATCGTCACCTTATTCCCCATATGGGCGCTGGTGATTTTATAATCACTCGCATTCAGTTCTTTCGCTTTTTTGGCAATCACCGCTTCAGCGGAGTCAAGCGTATTACCGGTCGCAGTGACGCTATGCGCGGAAGCGGTAAAGGCAAAAAGTGAAAGTGCGGCTGCGGAAAAAATAGTCGATACGGTTTTCATGTTCATAATCCTGGTAAGTTGTTTCGTTAACGTCGCCCGTTGCAACGTGATGGCGTAAAGGATATGCCCCGCCCGTTGTCTGAAAAAGACGGCAACGGGCAATAGACTTTTCTTCTTTTGTTCATAAAAGGAATGGCCTGGCCATTCCTGGCAACAATCAGGCGCTAAAGTTATTCTTCAACGCCTGCAGGCCGTCGCGATAAATACCGCTGAACAGCGCTTCGGCATCCGCGTCGCTGACGTTAACCGGCGTGAAGCTGCCGGACCACTCGACGCGGGTGATATTGCTATCGGCAGTGGCCACTACCGCGATCGTGGAGAGGTAATCCACAACCGGGAACGGCGCCTGGATTATCGAGTAGCTATAGCTGCGCTGGCGGTTATCAAACGCCTCCAGACGTTCAATGACCGTGCCGCCATCGGAAGTGGTCAGCGTACGCACGCGTCCTCCTTCGCTCACTACGCTTTTCGGGATGAACGGCAGCCAGTCGGGCAGCGAGTCAAAGCCGCCCATCAGTTGCCAGACCTGGTCGACAGAAGCCGGGATTTCGATAGATACAGTAGTATTAGCCATTTTATTTCTCTCTTTATTGCAGATGATTAGAATTACATTGCCAGGGTGTCGACGACGCCGCCATCGACGCGCAGCGCAGCGCCGGTAGTGGCCGACGAAAGCGGCGAGGCGAGATACACCGCCAGGTTCGCCACTTCGTCGACGTCCGCCGCCCGCTGGATAATCGAGCTTGGGCGCGCGGTCTTCACAAATTCATCAGCCTGTTCACGCGGGCTGCGGCCAGACTGCGCGGCGGCCTCCGCCAGCATCTCCTGCAAACCTTCGGTGAAGGTGGGGCCGGGCAGAATGGCGTTAACGGTGACGCCGGTACCGGCCAGACGTTTCGCCAGCCCGTGGGAGACCGCGAGATTGGCGCTTTTGGTCACGCCGTAGTTGATCATGTCGGCAGGAATCGCGACGCCGGATTCCGAGGAGACGAAAATAATGCGTCCCCAGCCGTTGTCGATCATCCCCCGGGCGTAGTGGCGCGACAGCCGCACGCCGGAAAGCACGTTGACGTTATAAAAGTGCATCCACTCGCTATCCGGTACGCTAAAGAAATCTTTATCGTTAAAGATGCCGAGGTTGTTAACCACCACATCAGCATGCGGCTCGGTGGCGAGCAGCGCGCTGACGCCTTCTTCAGTGCTGAGGTCGGCGACCACCCCGCGCAGCTGCGCATCCGGGAGTTCGGCATTAATCGCCGCCATGGCGGTATCAACACCGCGCCGTTGACGGCCGACGATGACCACGGTCGCGCCCGCCTGAGCAAGGCCTTTTGCGATGCCAAGCCCGATGCCGGAAGTGGAGCCGCTCACCACGGCGACTTTATGGGTTAGATCCAGTTTCATGGTGTCTCTCTTGTTTTAAGAGGGGCCCTGCGGCCCCGCTAAAATTAACGAATCGGCAGCGGCGCGTTATCAGCCACCAGATTCTGGCTGCGCATCTCTTCCCAGAAAGCGGCAGGGATGGTCGCTTTCAACGCGGCCAGATCTTCCGCCATACGGCCCGGACGGCTGGAGCCTGGGATCACGGCGGCCACCGCCGGATGAGCCAGGGCAAACTGCAGCGCCGCGGCTTTCACATCCACCTGATGACGGGCGGCAATGGCCTTGATCTGCGCCACCTGCTGGTGGATCGCCGCAGAGGCTTTCTGGTATTCGAAGTGTTCACCGCCGGCGAGAACGCCCGAGCTGTAAGGGCCGCCGACAACGATATCGACATTCTGTTCCAGCGCTTCCGGCATCAGGCGCTGCAGGGCGCGTTTGTGGTCCAGCAGCGAGTAGCGGCCAGCCAGCAGGAACGCATCCGGCTTCGGTTCGTCGAGCGCTAAGGTCAATTCACAAGGTTCGACGCGGTTCACGCCCAGCCCCCATGCCTTAATTACGCCTTCTTCACGCAGGCGGGTCAGCGCGCGGAAGGCGCCGGTACGGGCGATGTTGAATTGTTCTAGCCAGCTGTCACCGTAGAAATCCTGCGCCGGATCGTGGATCCATACGATGTCGAGATGGTCGGTTTTCAGCCGTTTTAAACTGTCTTCAATAGAACGCAGGGTGGCGTCGGCCGAGTAATCGTTGAGGATTTTGTTTTTCAGGCCGTATTCGAAAAGACCGCCTTTCTCACCGAAATCACGCGCGGCTGGGTCTTCCATTTCATCAAGCATGATGCGGCCGACTTTGCTGCTCAGAACGAACTGGTCGCGAGGGTATTGCGAGAGCGCTTCGCCCATCCGGATTTCAGAAAGACCTGACCCGTACAGCGGAGCGGTATCGAAGTAACGAACGCCCAGATCCCAGGCGGCGACGGTGGCGTGCGCCTCGTCTTCCGGGATGTTGCGGAACATGTTACCCAGCGGCGCGCCGCCTAAACCGATGTTGCCTGGTAGAATATGTTTGATGCTCATCTAAGATGTCCTCGATATTGGGTTCCCGTTTTGGGAAGGGTTCTGTGCGGGCGATTTGTGCTGTCGCCCTGTGACGGAGATCACAATACCTTGCGGTGTTATGACTTGATAGGACATAATTCGTCTGACTTAAGTCCTTTGAGGTCTCACATGATTGATTTACGCCAGTTGAAGTACTTTGTGGTGGTAGCGGAAGAGGAGCATGTTGGCCGTGCCGCCGAACGCTTACATATTTCGCAGTCGCCGCTCAGCCGCCAGATAGCCCAGCTGGAGGAGCGCCTTGGGCTCATGCTGTTTGAACGTAACCAGCAGCGTATTCGCCTGACGGCGGACGGGCAGACGTTTTTGGCCGAAACGCGCTCGTTGCTGACCCATGCCAACCGTCTCGAATCATTAGGTAAACGACTGGGGCGCGGCGAAGATGGCGGGTTGTGTATCGGTTATATCGAAAACGCCATGCACTCCGGCGTGCTTTCTACCGCACTGCGCACCCTACGAACGTCTCGCCCGGACGTGCATATCGCGCTGTATAGCCAGCCGCCAGCCACGCAGATTGAGGGCCTGCGCCAGCGCAGTCTGGACTTCTCGCTGGTGGACATGCCGCCTTCGGCGGGCGAACAGGATCTGGAGTATACCCAGGTGCTTGATGACCGGATGCTGCTGGCTTTGCCGCAGAATCATCCGCTGGCCGCTGCGGAAAACTTGCAGCCGGCGCAGCTGGCCGATCAGCAGTGGATCGCGGTTATCCATAACGACGATGCCCATTCGCGCGATGATTTTGTCGCCGCCTGCGTGCGTGCGGGCTTTAATCCGGATATTCGTCTGGAAGCCGGAGAGCCATTAACGGCCCTGGGGCTGGTGGCTGCGGGACTGGGCGTGGCGCTGATCCAGCACAGCCTGCGGCATAACGCCCCTGAGGGGGTCGTGCTGCGGGAAATTCCGTGGATGAGCTATTCGACCCAGCTGTGGGCGGTATGGCACAAAGCTAACCAGCGCCCGCTGGTGATGCACTTTCGCGAAGTGCTACGCGGCGAGAATAATTAGGAATATTCCTGGAATAGGACGTGGCGGCACGAAAATCCGCCGCGATCCCTGCCTGCGCAGCCAATTCATGTTACCGTCAAATATTGACCCTAAAATTATAAGACCTTCATGAAATTTTTATTATCTATCAGTTTATTAAGCTGCTTCCTTTCTCCGGCTTTCGCCGGCACAGCGGTAAAATTATCCTGCTCTTTACGCAAAAACGTGACCATCTCGCGTTTCCATTACCAGCTATCGACCATGAAGTGGGGCGACCATTTCCAGGTCGCTTCCGGCATGCGTCAGGCGCAGACCAAAAATCATATTCCCTATCGGGTAACCAGCTTTCGTAACGGCGACGATCTGGTCTTTTTTCCGGACAGTCAGGAGTACTTTTTCTTCTACTCGGGAATGGCGACGCCGGACCGCTGCGTGGTGGAGGAACACTACGAGTATCCGGTCACGCAGCTGCCGTATTATAAAAAGCCCGCCGCCTGAATCAGGTCTGCTGCGTCTGCAGTTTGCCGGCCATCGCCTGTTGGATAATCGGGATGGGGGTAAGTAAGTGCTCGCGCATGAGCGCGCTGGCTCGCTCGGCGTCGCGCGCCAGGATGGCTTCCAGCAGCGTCTGGTGCTGGACATGTTTATCTTCCAGCATTTCTACCGACAGCACGGTGGTGCGTAGCCAGATGAAGCGGTAGCGCGCCGCCAGATCGAACAGCCGTTCGCGCATCTGCAGTAAATACTGCGAACCACAGCCGGCGACAATGGCGGTATGAAACGCCTGATGGCGCTGATCCCATTCATCGAGTAAGCGCTCACTTGCTTCGCTGGATTCCAGCTTATTAAGCAGATGCGCGCGGGCCAGCAGCTCGGCTTCCCACTCATCGCCACCGCGCTCAATGGCGAGGCGCACCAGCATGGCTTCCATATTGGCGCGGGCATCGAAGATATCGAGGAGTTCCGCCTCGGACATCGAGGCGACACGATAGCCTTTTTGGTTGACCACCGTCACCAGCCGCTCGGCCACCAGCTGCGAGAGCGCTTCCCGCAGCGGCCCGACGCCAAGCTCATAGCGCGACGTCAGCAGGCTCATACGCAGTTTTTCATCAGGCTGATAAACGCCGCGGATGATGTCGTTCTTCAACCAGCGGTATCCATCAATGGCCGTCGCTTGAGGAATGGCGGTCATAGTCTTGCTCCTGAATACATTTCCCGGCCTGCGCCGGGAACAGGGTTAACGCGTATTTTGTAGCGGCAGTTTTTGCCACAATAGCAGCTTTTTCCAGCGCGACATAATCGGCACCGTGCAGATGATAGCGATCGCCAGCGCGCCGGTGGAAATGACCTCCAGCTGCTGCGCCGGACGGAACAGCATCACCACCAGTACGAAGGTGATAAAGGCGATAACCAGCCAGGTGAGCCACGGATAGAGCCACATCTTAAGGCGAATTTCACCGCCTTTCGCCAGCAGGATTTTGCGCATCCGCAACTGAGATACGGCAATGACCAGATAGACCAGCAGGGCGATGGCGCCGGAGCTATCGATGAGGAATTTAAAGACTTTCGCCGGGGCATAGTAGTTCACCACCACCGTTAAGAAGGCCGCGCCGGTGGAGAGCAGCACCGCCACATACGGCGTTTTACTGCGGTTGGTTTTGCCCATTATAGCTGGCGCATCGCCGCGGCGGCTCAGGGAATAGAGCATTCGCGAAGCGGTATACAGCGCCGAGTTCAGGCAACTGGTCACCGACAGCAGGATCACGCCGTCCATAATCAGCTTGGCGTAGGGGATATGCAGTAACTCCAGTACCGAACGGTATGAACCGACGTTCTTCAGCCCCGGCATGTTCCACGGGATCAGCGAGACGACCACGAAAATGGAGCACAGATAGAAGATAGAGATGCGCCAGATAACGGAATTTGTGGCGCGAACAATATGTTTATCCGGCGTATCCGATTCGGCGGCGGCAATGGTGACTATCTCCGCGCCCATAAATGAGAACATGGTAATGAGCATCGCGCTGAGCACCGCGCCGAAGCCGTTAGGCATAAAGCCGCCGTGATCCCACAGGCGCGAAATCCCGCTCACTTCGGCATAGGGATAGAAGCCGGTGATGGCCACCGCGCCCAGCACGATAAAGGCCAGAATGGCGATAACCTTACAGATAGCCAGCCAGAACTCGAATTCGCCGTAGTTCTTGACGCTCAGCAGATTACTGCCGGTGAGGGCGAGGGTGATGACCAGCGAGAATAGCCATACCGGTACGCCGGGGATCCATGAGTTGAGAATAATGGCGGCGATATTGGCTTCCAGGGGGATAACCAGGACCCAAAACCACCAGTACAGCCAGCCGATGGTATAACCCGCCCAGCGGCCGATCGCTTTGTCGGCGTAGGTCGAAAAGGAGCCCGTATCCGGGGTGGCGACGGCCATTTCGGCCAGCATACGCATAATCATCACCACCAATAGCCCGGCGAACAGGTAGGAGAGCAGCACCGCCGGGCCCGCTTCGGCAATGGCGACGCTGGAACCGACAAACAAACTTGCGCCGATAACGCCGGCAATAGATAACATGGTGACGTGGCGTGATTTCAGCCCGCCCCCTAAATCATGTGATTGCGACAGTTGCCCCATCATTAACCCCTTTTATTGTTTTTTGGCGCCGTTTGCCGGATGGCGGTTGCGCCCAATCCGGCCGACAGGCAACCGGACGGGGCGCGTGAGCGTCGCCATCCGGTGCAGGAGTGTTAGCCTTGTTTAGCTTCGTTAAAACAGTCGGCGATAATCTTCAGTCCCTGCGCGATCTGCGCATCTTCGATAGTCAGCGGCACCAGAATACGCAGCACGTTGTAGTACGGTCCGCAGGAGAGCAGGATCAGGCCTTTATCGCGCGCGCGGGCGACGATATCCGCCGTCAGTTTGGCGTTGGGTTTGCTGTGATCGCCCTCTTCAAAGAGTTCAATGGCGATCATCGCCCCCAAGCCGCGGACGTCGCCGATTTCGCGATGCGTTTCGGCGATATTGAGCAGGCCTTTACGCAGCTTGTCGCCGAGCTGATTGGCTTTTTCCAACAGGTTTTCCTGTTCGAAAACCTTGAGTACCGCCAGCGCGGCGGCGCAGGCAATCGGGTTGCCGGCATAGGTGCCGCCCAATCCGCCCGGCGCGATGGCGTCCATGACTTCCGCCCGTCCGGTGACGCCCGCCAGCGGGAAACCGCCGGCGATGGATTTGGCAAAGGTGGTGATATCCGGCGCCACGCCCATCTGCTCCATCGCGAACAGCGTGCCGGTACGGCCCGCGCCGCTCTGGACTTCATCGGCGATCAGCATGATGCCGTGCTCGTCACACAGCGCGCGCAGGCGCTGCATAAAGGCCGGGGAGGCGGCGTAGAAACCGCCTTCGCCCTGGACGGGTTCAATGACGATAGCGGCGATATCTTCCGGCGCGGCGTCATTTTTGAAGATGCGATGGATGCTGGCGATCGCGTCATCATCGCTGATGCCGTGCAGCGCGCACGGGTAGAGCGCGCGATAAACGTGGCCCGGCATTAACCCCATACCCGCGGAGTAAGGGTTCACTTTACCGGTTAACGACAGGGTGTAATGGGTACGGCCATGATAGGCGCCGGTAAAGGCGATGGTGCCGCTACGCCCGGTCGCCGCGCGGGCGATTTTGACCGCGTTTTCCACCGCTTCCGAACCGGTGGTCACCAGCAGGGTTTTCTTGGCGAAATCGCCGGGCACTTTCTGGTTCATCATTTCGCAAAGCTGCAGGTAGGGCTCGTAGGCCAGCACCTGGAAGCAGGTGTGGGTCAGCTTCTTCAGCTGGCCTTCCACCGCGGCGATCACCTCAGGATGCAGGTGGCCGGTATTTAACACCGCGATACCGCCGGCGAAATCGAGATATTCACGGCCTTCAACGTCCCATACCCGGCAGTTCTCCGCACGGTCGGCAAAGATAGGGTGAATCTGTCCGACGCCGCGCGGCACCGCGTCGCTACGGCGCTGCATTAACGCTTTATTGCTGGTCATGTCCTGCTCTCCTGTTAAAGGCCGATACACATATATTTGATTTCTAAATAATCTTCGATGCCGTACTTCGAACCTTCGCGGCCCAGACCGGAGGCTTTAATGCCGCCGAACGGCGCGACTTCGTTGGAGATAATGCCGGTATTGATGCCAACGATGCCGTACTCCAGCGCTTCGCCGACGCGGAAGACGCGGCTCAGGTCGCGGGCGTAGAAATAGGCGGCGAGGCCGAATTCGGTATCGTTGGCCTGGGCAATGACATCGGCTTCATCTTTAAAGCGGAACAGCGGCGCCAGCGGGCCGAAGGTCTCTTCTTTCGCCACTTTGGCGCTGCTCGGGACGTTGACCAGAATGGTGGGCTGGAAGAAGTTGCCGCCCAGCGCGTGTGGTTTGCCGCCGGTGACGATGCGCGCGCCTTTCGCAAGGGCGTCGGCAATATGTTCTTCGACCTTAGCTACCGCTTTATCATCGATCAGCGGGCCAGTGGTGACGCCGTCCTGCAGGCCGTCGCCGATATGCAGTTTTTCCACCGCCTGCTGCAGTTTTTCAGCGAAACGGTCATAGACGCTGTCCTGCACATACAGTCGGTTGGCGCAGACGCAGGTCTGCCCGGCGTTGCGGAACTTCGACGCCAGCGCCCCTTCGACGGCTTTATCGAGGTCGGCGTCGTCAAAGACGATAAACGGCGCGTTGCCGCCGAGTTCTAACGACACTTTTTTGATGTCTTTCGCACACTGCTCCATCAGCTGGCGGCCAATTTCGGTCGAGCCGGTGAAGGAGAGCTTGCGTACCAGCGGGTTGCTGGTCAGTTCGTTGCCGACGGCCCCGGCGGAACCTGTGACCACGTTAAATACCCCGGCGGGAATACCGGCGCGATTCGCCAGTTCGGCCAGCGCCAGCGCGGAAAACGGCGTCTGGCTCGCCGGTTTCAGGACCATGGTACAGCCGGCGGCCAGCGCCGGGCCCGCTTTACGGGTGATCATCGCCGCCGGGAAGTTCCACGGGGTGATGGCGGCGGTAACGCCGATGGGCTGCTTGATGACAATCAGGCGCTTGTCGGCCTGATGACCGGGAATGGTATCGCCGTAAATGCGCTTACCTTCTTCGGCGAACCACTCAATAAAGGCGGCGGCGTAGCTGATTTCGCCTTTGGCTTCCGCCAGCGGTTTCCCCTGTTCGAGGGTCATCAGGCGGGCGAGATCGTCCTGGTTCTCCATCATCAGATCGAACCAGCGGCGCAGAAGCGTGGCGCGCTCTTTGGCGGTCAGGGCACGCCAGGCTGGCAGGGCGCGGTTGGCGGCTTCAATCGCTTCGCGGGTTTCGTCGGCGCCCATTTTCGGCACGCTACCCAGCTGCTGGCCGTTGGCGGGGTTGGTCACCGCAATCACGTCGCCGTTTTGCGCATCGCGCCACTGGCCATCAATTAGCGCCTGCTGGCGAAACAGAGTTGCATCTTTAAGTTGCATAATCGCTTCCTGTCTTAAGGGGTTAACGAGTAAAAGCGGCGTGTAGTGTCTCCACGCTACGTGCCGCACGCAGCGTGCGTCCGGGATTGCTCTGGCTTGCCAGCAGGGTTTGCACCTTGCTGACGATGTGCGCGCCGATCGGGATAGCCGACGTGGCCGCCGGCGACGGCGCGTTAC
The DNA here is from genome assembly GCF_051207495.1 of Klebsiella sp. K-3. NCBI lineage: Bacteria > Pseudomonadati > Pseudomonadota > Gammaproteobacteria > Enterobacterales > Enterobacteriaceae > Klebsiella > Klebsiella sp. K-3. The sequence continues at coordinate 27,705 of NZ_JBPNXF010000019.1, forward strand.
AGGTGTGGATGGAACGCGCGGTAGTGACAAAGAGGAAATCGTCGATCAGCTTGCCCTGCGGCGATACCGCCTGTGCCCGCACGCCGGCAGGCCACGGGCGCAAATCGCTTAATGTCAGGCTGGGGCAGTATTTCTGCACCAGCCGCAGATAGCCGCTTCTGCACAGCGAATTCTTCATTTCGCCAAGCCCGGAGCGCAGGTTGTTTTGCAGTACCCGGCGAATGCCGGGCGAGGTCAGGATCTCAAGGGTATCGCTCAGTGAGATATCGCGCTTGCGATAGCCTTCGCGCTTCAGCGCCAGCACCGCGTTAGGGCCGACGGTGACGCTACCGTCGATCATGCGGGTCAGGTGGACGCCGAGGAACGGCATCGCCGGATCGGGGATCGGATAGATCAGATGATTGACGATCTGGTTGTGCTGCGGCGCCAGTTGGAAATATTCGCCGCGGAACGGGCAGATGATAAAGCCGGGATCGACGCCGATCATTTTCACCAGCCGATCGGCCATCAGCCCGGAGCAGGTAATCAGCGTCGATGCCTCATATTCGCCGCCCTGGCGGGTGTGGACGACCACGCCGCTGGCGTGCTCTTTCAGGGCGCTGACTTCGGCGTCGTAGACAATCGTTCCACCTTTGGATTCGAAGATCTTCGCCATTGCCGCCGCGACTTCACGATAGCTGACAATGCCGCTCGAAGGAACGAAGATCCCGCCCAGTCCGCTGATGTTCGGCTCGCGTTCGCGCAGCTCGCTCGCGCTCAGCCATTCGCGTTGCAGCCCGTTAGCGGCGGTGCGATCCCACAACGCGCGCATCCGCTCCATCTCCAGCGGCGAGGTGGCAACCAGCATCTTGCCGCAGACGTCGTAGCGAATCGCATTCTGCTCGCAAAAGGCTTTGGTGGCGCGGTTGCCGGCGAGGCAAAACTGCGCCTTAAGGCTGCCGGGGGTATAGTAAACCCCGGCGTGGATCACTCCGCTGTTGTGGCCAGTCTGATGGCAGGCCGGGCCGGACTCTTTTTCCAGCAGGGCAATGCGGGCGTCCGGGTAAATCTCAATTAACTGCATGGCGGTCGACATGCCGATAATGCCGCCGCCGATAATCACGAAATCATACATCCGCTCAATTCCTTCGCCTAAGAACCCTTATTGATGAGTCTGGTAATGATTCGTGGAATACGCAAAGTAGCCGCGCTGGCGCATCAGTTCGCGACGCAGATCCGGATGCGGGGTAAAGCGGTCGCGACCGTGCAGCCAGAAAAGATTGTTTATCAACAGGAATTTACCCACCGGCACCGGTACGGAAAGAATGTTTTTACTGGTTTCCAGCGCGTCGGAAAGGCGGCTCAGCCAGGTGCCTTCTTCGAAATCTTTCGGCTGCACAAACTGGTCGATATAGCGCATTACCGGGCGACCCTGCTGGTCGACGTCGAAAACCGGATGGAAGACGTCTTTGCTGACGTTTTTGCTCGGCGGCGCGGCCCAGCGCATTGGACGGCGGGCCAGCGGATCGCGGAAGAATTCGTCGAGATGTTCCCAGTCATCGAGATGCAGCAGCAGTGAATTGCCGCCCTGCATATTCTGTTCATCGATCTTCATCATCAGCACGTAGTCGGTAATTTCTTCGACATAGGTACCGTCATTGTGCAGTTCCATCACGCGGTGCGGCTGGCGCAGGTAGCTATCTGAGTTATCGACGTTTTTCACCACGAAGCGAGCGTAATACTGGCCGCTCATGGCATCAAAGTTGGAACGGCCGATCAAATGCGCCACGGCGGTAGCCAGTTTGACCATTTCATCGGCCTGAGAGACGTTGTCAATGCCGATACCGTTGATCAGCAGAGCGCCCTCCGCGCGATTGAGCAGTGTATTGATCAGCAGCGGCTGCAGCTGGTTGCCGCACAGATCGTCGAGGATCTTGCCGACCTGAAAGCGCAAAAAGGATTTGTATTCCAGCGCCTGCACTGGCCACTGCGCGACTTGTTGCAAAAATTGCGCGGTCGTTTCGGCGGTGAACGTTAGCTCCAGCAGACGCGGCGATTGCGCAGAGGGAGCGAAGGAAAAACCGGTGTAGCTGTGGGCCAAATCATCAGCATGAGGTTTTACGGCGGTCAGTGCATTCATCAGAATCATTCCTCGGGTAGAGTCAGAGAGTCGGGGTGATGCTCATTTCGTAGCCATAAATTAAAAATATCTACATTTTTGAAAAATGCGTATGAAATAGCCATATTGTTTAATTTTTGTGATCGCTAGCAACAATAAGTTAACAATATGAAAGGCGAGGGCAGACGAGGTGGGAAAAGAAAAATGCCTGAAAATTAATAAGTTGAAGATAGGACGGACAGCCCGGATAGCGGGGGAGTGGATATCCGGGGAAAAGCGGGGTTATTTTTCGACGCTGGCCACTAAGGCTTCAATGGTTTGTTCCCGCCAGAGGAGCCCCTGCAGGGCAAACCACGGCATGTTTTCCAGCCACTGAAGATGAGCTTCGGTTTCAATACCTTCGACGATCACCTGATACTGATTCGCCTGAAAATAGTGCAGGAGTGAGTCCATCAACTGCTGGCCGTTTTTCTTTTCCAGCAGGCTCCATAACAGGTTCTTGTCGGTCTTGATAAAACGAAAGGGTTGCGCCGTCAGGGCGGCGAACCCGGCGTAACCGGCGCCAAAATCATCCAGCCAGAAGGAGTATTTGTCCGTCAGGGCGTCGATGGTCGGGGTGCGTTTCACCAGCGTGTTGGAAAATTCATTAACCTCAAAATGCAGGCAGCCGATGGTTTTCACGCACTCGGCGATAAAATCATCATGCAGCATATGCAGCGTCGACTCGTCGACGTTGAGGGTAACCATGACTTCGTTGTGGCGGAACCACTGCTGATGCTGCCTGACCAGCTCAATCTGTTCGAGCAGGATGCGGGCGCGCAGTGATTCCGATGCCTCACTGAAAAACCGTTCTATTTCTTGCGGACTAGCAGGCTCGTGATGAGCAAACCGGGTCAAACATTCAACCGCAATCATTTTGCCTTCGCGGTTGAACATCGGCTGAAATACATAGCGTAACCCGGTCGGTTCGGTGTTGGTCAGCGGCATTTTGCTTCACTATTTAAAGGTAACGTCGATATTGGCCGTCGCATTAAAGGTGCCGATTTTTGGCTTAACGCTTAGCCATTTCAGGCTGGCCAGGAAGTTGCTTTCTACCACGCTGCCGTTAATCATGCCCAACTGCGTCGGGGTATTCATGGAAAGCCAGGTTGTCGGCGCATCTGCGCGCGAGAGCAGGATGCCAAAACCGCTATCGTTAGATGGCAGAATGGTATTGGTGTCCTGGGTCGGCTGCTGGGTGCTGAAGCTGGCCATTAAGGTCTGCCCCTGGCAATCCTGGCCAGCGCCGGTCAGGTCGGCGCGGACGCTGAACGGAACCTGTTTCTCAATGGCGCCGACGACGGCATTGCGCGCCGGGATGCTGCCGAAGTTTACCGTTGAACCATTGTTCGCCGAGACGGTGATTTTCGGGTTACAGGCGATAAAGCGGATGTTGCCAAGCCCGGTGACCCACGCGCGGAAGTTACTATTCGGGCGGCTGTTGAGGCCGCCAACGCCGTCAACCTGGAAGATAGCGTAGCGGTTGGTGTCGTTAATCACGCCGTTTGACGGCGGCGGATTACCGGTGGCTTTAATATAAACCGAGTAGGTCACCGTGACGGTCTGCGGGGTCGCCGGAGACTGGCATGCACCGCCGGGACGGTTGCGGCGGCAGACCGTACCGGGACCGATGTCGGTTTTCTGACCTTTTGCCGGTTTAATATCGGAACTCAGATAGGTTACGCCGACTTCCAGCGAGTTGTGGATATTCTGCATCCGGGTTTCCGGATCCCAGTACAGATACGCATTTTCGCCGTTGGGCATATGATCCGTATCGGTACAGGTGAAGGTGGAGGTAAACGTCGGCGAACGCCACAGCAGGGCGCCCGGCTTCAGGTTAGCGGTCGAAACGTTAATCTGATCGGTGAGCGCGATGGTCTGCGAAATCTCCGTACCGTTCTTCTTACAGCTCAGCGCGAAGCTGCTGGTGGAGAACAGCGCGCTCGAGAGTACCAGCAGCGTCAGCCCGGTGCGGGATAAGAGGTTAAACTTCGACATAACTAATTGTCCTTTCATGTTATTTACAGGTCAGGGAGACGACCTGATAACCACCGGGTTGATCGGCTTGAATAGCAGGTAACTCTGGCACCGTCAGGCTGCAGGAGGCGTCGGCATCGTCGCCCCATTTCATCTGCAGACGGTCGCCGCTCTGAACGCCGGAAACGTACGCTTCACCGCGGGTACCGACTACGCCGACATGTTCGCCGTTCTGACCGAAGATATTGGCGCCAATCACCGGCACGCTGCCGTCCGCCAGTTTGGCGTGGATAAGCAGGCTCTGGCCGAGATGCGTTTCAAAGGTCACGCGGCCGATGGCGCGCTCGGTCGGCACGATATCTTTCGCCGCCAGCGGAATTTCCAGGCCGTTGCCGATATCCGAAGTACGCAGCGCGACGCGGTTGTGGCGATACGGCATCGCAGAAGTGAGCACCGCGTAGCCGAAGCGGTCAATCGCTACTCCAGGCTGGTTTTCCAGGCGCACGCCCTGCGCCCCTTTCGCTTTCACCACCACGAAGGTGTTCTGCAGCGGCTGCGACAGGGTGACGCCGCCAGAGTGCGCGACCACGCCGCCGGAGACGTTCAGCGAAGTCTGCTGATAGTTGTTGTTGTAGCTGTAGCCCAGATCGACGTTACCCATGCTGCCCAGATAACCCAGGTTGACCAGGCTGGTATCGCCGCCGTGCTGGGTGTGACCGCTCTGCACGAAGTAATTCATGCGGTTGTCATCAAGCAGCGTACCGCTCATCCCGGCGCTGTAGCCGCTACCGCTCTGCTTGCTGTTAGAGGCGTTAAAGTTAACCGTGCTTTCATGGTCCGGGCCAAAGATGTTGATTGGCACCGAGACGTTCAGGTTAACGCTGTTGTCGCTATAGCCGTAGTTACTGCGGCTGTTCTGGTAAAACACGCCGACGCTGACGCGATTCCAGGTAGTGTTGAAACCGGTCTGGATGGTGCGGTCGTAAGCGGAAGTGTTCCAGTAGTTCTGACGAATAAAGGTCGCGTACAGCGAAGCGCCGGCAATGTGCTGGTTGACCGTCATCTCGACGCGCTGGCGTTTGTTGTTGTATTGCTGCGAGTCGTAGTAACGACGGCGCTGGTTTTGCGTCGCCCAATCCGGCGCGCCGGTTTTATCGTCGCTCTGATCGTAATACTGGGTGTGGTAGAAACCGTTCTGCCAGTTGTTACGTTCAGCTACCGCATCGGAGAAGTCATAGAAGCCCGACGTCGAATAACGGTAGCCGGCGATCTGTACGTCGGTACCGAGAGTGTTGAGCGATTTGGAATAGAGGAAGCGTACGCTGGCGCCGCGCTTGTTCTCGCCGGAAGCCAGATCGGTATCAGACCATGAGGCGTCAACGGAGGCCGCTCCGTACTCGCCCATGTTTTTACCCAACCCGACCACGCCGGAGCGATAGTGCTCGGCCATGATAATCCCGCCATATGGCGTATAGTCGGAGCCGGCGCCATGCGCGACGGTGCCCTGGATAAATTGCGGCTGATAATTATTGGTGCCGTCGTGGTATTTACCCGCGGTCACCTGATACTCCCAGATCCCGTCGCGCAGCATATTCGGTACGGAGGAGTAAGGCAGGGTGAAGCTATGGCGTGAGCCATCCGCCTCGATAACCGTTACGGCTAAGTCGCCGCTAAGGGTGCTTGGTGAAATATCGGTCAGCGCGAACGGTCCCGGCGGCACCACGGTGCTGTATACGGTATAGCCGTTCTGGCGCACTTCGACGCGGGCGTTGGTGTTGGCGACGCCGCGTACGACCGGCGCGTAGCCGCGACGGCTGTCCGGCAGCATTTCCGGAACGCTGGAAATCTGCGCGCCGCGGAACTGGAAGCTGTCGAACACGTTATTATTGGTGTTGCTTTGGCCAATCTGAATACGGCTGCGCCACGAGGCGATATCGGTTTCCGCCCAGGTGGAAATCGGGTTCCACTGCTCTTTTTGCCCGGTCTGTTTTGACAGGGAGGAGGTATTGCGAAAACGCCACGCGCCGACGTTAAGGCCGTTATTGAGGCTCAGGAAGTAGTAGTCGCTGTCCTGTTTGCCGCTGCCGCTGGAAAAACGGGAGTGGCTGCCGCTGAAAGCGTAGTTAACGAAACCGGCGTTAATACCGTCGTCATAGACCAGCGGCGAAATCTCGCCCTGTGGTCGCGCTTCGAGTTCAGTTTGCGGTACGGAGATGTTCAGCTCCTGCAGCGCGGCGTTCCAGCTCACGCTACTGCCTGGAATATTTTTTACCAGATCGTAGCAGGCGCTGCTGCCGGCGGTATCTGGCACCAGAACGCCGTATGAACGGTAGCTGTCGGCATCTAAACAGAAATAGCCCGGGGTGTTAGGCGTATCTTTTTTAAATTCTATTTCCCGGTGATCGACGCGATTTTTATTCAGGTAAATATCGAAGGCATATTTACCTGGTAAAATATCGTCGCCGGTAGAGAGGTTTTGCACCAGCGAGGCGTTATTCGCCCCGCGGATGAAAGAGGTATTGAATTGCTCTTCGGCATTGACAAATGGTGTCGCCAGTAATGACATTGTCGAGGCGTAAACAGCAAAGCGAACGTGCTGCGCCAGACATCCAGGGATCGTCCTTATTTTATTATGGCTAGCCATTGTATTGCTCTCTTACTGAATGCGGATATCTTTAATTTCCGTATGTCCGCCAAAATCATTGATAAAAGTGAATGACATCTGATCCGCTGCCGCCGCGCCGGCTGGCAATTTGATGTTCAGAGAGTCCATGGGGTTAACCATGTCAGCATTCACTTTCCAGGTCTTCGCGCCGCTCTTCAGCGTCAGTACGCCGAAAGTCACGTGCAGCGGACCTTTGTTAGTCACGACCAGCTCGTTACCCTGCTTGCGCCAGGTCAGGGCCTGGGCTTCCTTTTGCAAAGTGGTCTTCAGCGTGGTAGGGCGGTAGAACAGCTTCACGCGGGTGCGGATCGCAATCTGCAGTACGTTTTCTTGTTTCGCCGAAGGCGGAATTTCCTGCACGTTAATCCAGTACACGGATTCGCGGTCGGTCGGTAATCCGCTGCCGGAATAAACAAAGCGCAAAATAGCGTCTTTATTGCCCGCCAGTTTTAAAATCGGCGGAATAGCCTGCATCGGTAAATTGGTTGGCGTTGCGGTGGCGTCACCGGTATCAAGCCAGGTCTGAACCATCCATGTTTCATCGGTATCATTATGAATGGATAACGCCGCAGATTTTTCCCCGCCGTTATAAATAACCCGAGTCTGATCGACCTGAATACCCGCAAAAGTATCCAGCGAGACAAATAACAATAAAGCGGTTAATAACTTTTTCATTTCACGTTCCAAATAATGTTACCAGCCATCCATGGCCAAAACGTCTACCCTAAAACGGGATTATCCGTATTATTTGTATTCGATGGTGAAGGTGGCGTTTGCGTTAGCAGAACCAGCAGTCACATCCTTCAGGAAGGATTTGTAACGAGCTTTCAGGTTGAATACCGCAGTGCCGCTGTTGTCGTCAGACGCTGCAACGTTAACCCACGGGGAGTTGTCGTCTGCGCTCTGGTTGATTGGGACGATTTTTTCGTCGTTGGTCAGGATTTCGATACCTACGCCGCCAGCGTTATCAACGGACAGCAGGTTCGGGTTACCGGCAACGGTCGCACCGTCGAAGCGCAGGGAGTAATCACCGGCTTCACATTTTTCCAGGTTGATGGTGAACGCTTTAGAAGCGGTAACATCGCCAACAGCGTTGAACGCGGTAGTCGGGTATTTACCGATAAAAACGTCTTTGTTCTGGTCGGTAGAAGTCACAGTACAGGTTGACTGGATGATTTCACCGGTGAAGTTGACCTTGCCGTTAACTGCGTAAGCACTGGTGGCGGACGCGGACAGGATCAGTGCTACAACAGGCAGTAATTTCTTATTCATTTTAACTCCATGTACTTAAGGGGATAACCATAGTGGTAATCAAACACGGCAAGCGAATACCGTGCAGATGGGTATCCAGATAACCTATGTTGGCGTGTTGATCGCGATGAAATATACAGCAACAGTTTTCGCGTTTTGATTGCTTCGGTGACTTAATTACAGAAAATTAATAGACATAAACGATGCACTTGATCGGACTTATCTGATATTGGCAACGATAATAATTTTATGGTCAGCGGGTGGCTGGAGAGAGTTTTGCGGGGAAAGGAAATTAATTAACTTATTGTTTTTAGTTGGTTTTATTGTTTTTGTTTCTCAGGGGGGAAACGTTTATGTGCTGTGCCGGGCAAATTAAAAACGCTGATTTATCCATCGCTATGCATAATGTGTAAGCGTTATTTCCAAATGTTTCCTGTTACCTTCGGGAGCGCCTACTGATGGCGGATTACTCCGCCGAATTAACCCCTTTTAAGGCCTCCGCCAGCCAGCGGGAAAAATGCAACATTGCCGGCGTTTCCGGACGCGATTGCAAACGCGTCAGCCAGTAGTTGCCGAGATCGATATGAATCTTAAACGGCTGCACAATGCGTTTTTCTTCCAGCAGATGGCTGAACATTTTTACCGGGGCGATAGCCACGCCTAAGCCTGCCTGCGCCGCTTCCAGCATGGTCACGGATGAGTCGAAGACAATAACCCGATGGGTTGGCGAAGGCGGCAATTCTCCCGCTGCCTGCATCCACGCCGACCATTCGTCGCGGCGATAAGAGCGGAGCAGCGTGAACTGCAAAATATCCTTCGGTGTATTTAGCCGGGCAGCTAATGACGGGGCGCACAGCGCGGAGAGCGGGGCGGCGCACAGATACTGCGCGGCGGTATCATGCCAGGCGCCGCCGCCAAAACGAATCACATAATCCAGCCCTTCGGCGGCGGGATCGACGCGATTATTATGGGTGGAGATCTGCAAATCGATATGCGGGCACTCGCGCCAGAAGGCTGGCAACAGTGGGAACAGCGCGCCCGTGGCGAAAGTGCCGACTACGCCGATCTTGAGCTTCTCCTGCGCCTGCTGACCGGTAAAACGGTCGAGCATCCCGGCAATCCTTTCAAACGACTCATTGAGTACCGGTAACAGGCCTTCTCCTTCGGTGGTGAGCTTGAGGCCGCGCGACACGCGAACGAACAGCTGGCAGTTAAGATGTTCCTCCAGCGTCTTCACATGCTGGCTGATGGCGGAGTGGGTGACGTTAAGCTCAATCGCCGCGCGGGTAAAACTGAGATGCCGGGCGGCCGCTTCAAACGCCCGCAGTGAATTGAGAGGAAGATAGCTGCGCGTCATAACATTATCCGTTAGAAAAACTAAAGCCTGCTGCTAAATTTAACAGTTTGTCAGCGCAGTGCAAAACACCGACACTGAGCGCGTCTGAAGGGCCCGGACGAGAGTGGATATTGAGCGAGAACCGATAATGGAAAAATACTTCATGATGAAAAAATCCCTTACAGGCGTACTGCTGCTGGGCGCCTCATTTTCGACGTTTGCCGCGCCGCAAACGGCGGAGCAGCTGCGCGAACTGGTCAATCAGACCATCACGCCGTTAATGAAAGAACAGGCGATACCGGGTATGGCGGTGGCGGTGATCTATCACGGCAAACCCTACTATTTCACCTGGGGCCAGGCCGATGTCGCCGGCCAGCGTCCGGTGACGCGACAGACGTTGTTTGAGCTGGGCTCTGTTAGTAAGACTTTCACCGGCGTGCTGGGCGGCGATGCGGTGGCGCGCGGTGAAATTAAGCTCAGCGATCCGGCGCAGAAGTACTGGCCGCAGTTGACCGGCAAGCAGTGGCAGGGGATTTCGCTGCTGCATCTCGCCACCTATACCGCAGGCGGTCTGCCGCTGCAGGTTCCGGACGAGGTGACGGATGAAGCGGCATTACTGCGTTACTATCAGAACTGGCAGCCGCAGTGGGCGCCGGGGAGTAAGCGGCTGTACGCCAATGCCAGCATTGGCCTGTTTGGCGCGCTGGCGGTGAAACCTTCCGGTATGAGCTTTGAACAGGCGATGACTCAGCGCGTATTGCAGCCGTTAACACTGAGCCACACCTGGATTAACGTACCGCCCGCCCAGAGCAAAGATTACGCCTGGGGTTATCGCGACGGTAAAGCGGTACATGTTTCGCCGGGGCAACTGGACGCTGAGGCTTACGGCGTGAAGTCGAGCATTGAGGATATGGCGCACTGGGTGCTGGCGAATATGAACCACGAGGCGGTGCAGGATAAAAATCTGCGGCAGGGGATCCAGCTGGCGCAGTCGCGCTACTGGCGGGCTGGGGAGATGTATCAGGGTCTCGGCTGGGAGATGCTGAACTGGCCGGTGTCGGCCGAGGTGCTGATTAACGGCAGCGATAATAAGGTAGCGCTTGCCGCGACGCCGGTAACGGCAGTCAATCCGCCCGCGCCGCCGGTGAAGGCCGCCTGGGTACATAAGACCGGCTCCACCGGCGGATTCGGCAGCTACGTGGCCTTTATCCCGCAACAGGATCTCGGCATCGTGATGCTGGCGAATAAAAGCTACCCCAACCCGGAGCGGGTGAAGGCGGCGTATCATATTCTTGAGGCGCTGCAGTAAGGACGGTCGCGCTGCGCTTAGTGGGGCCAAGGTGGCGCTAACTGGTAGATACTGTTATCGGTTTGCAACCTTTTAGCTTGAGAAAAGCGTTTATCTCGTTTCGCTCCAGAGTATCTTGCGCTCCCGGTTAATTTTTCTGCAACATGTTTTCCGTGGCGCAGGGAGCGCACAGGGGGCGGCCAGTCGCCGCCGCCCCCTGTACCCCCGGGCTTTGGCCGCCAA
>NZ_JBPNXF010000020.1:0-33977 GCF_051207495.1 Klebsiella sp. K-3
TTCTCGAGCGCCTGCAATAGAAAAATTGCAGAAAAATGACTGACTGCTGCATTCCCCAGCAAAACCCCGCTTTATACCCTTTTACACACAGAATTATCCACAGACACACGGCAAAACACGGCTTAAACCCCGGTACATCCATTGTCATATAAGGAGAGAACCATCGGCTAAAAGAGAAAGATAAAAATTCGCGAGCGTTGCGCAAACGTTTTCGTTACAATGCCGCGCTATGACACGGATGCCCGGTTGGGTGCGTTAGGTGAGTTTTTAGGCAAAAACTCACCTAACGCTCTCTGTAATGTTCAAATCCTGGGGATTTAATACCATGCAACAACGTCGTCCAGTCCGCCGCGCTCTGCTCAGTGTTTCTGACAAGGCCGGTATCGTCGAATTCGCGCAGGCGCTTTCCGCTCGTGGTGTCGAGCTGCTGTCCACCGGCGGCACCGCTCGCCTGCTGGCAGATAAAGGCCTGCCGGTTACCGAAGTCTCTGACTACACCGGTTTCCCGGAAATGATGGATGGACGCGTGAAGACCCTGCATCCGAAAGTACACGGCGGCATCCTCGGTCGTCGCGGTCAGGATGACGGTATCATGCAGCAACACGATATCGCGCCTATCGATATGGTTGTCGTTAACCTTTACCCGTTCGCCCAGACCGTCGCTCGTGAAGGATGCTCGCTGGAAGACGCGGTGGAAAACATCGATATCGGCGGCCCGACTATGGTGCGCTCCGCAGCGAAGAACCATAAAGACGTCGCTATCGTGGTTAAGAGCAGCGACTACGACGCCATCATTAATGAGATGGACGCCAACGAAGGTTCCCTGACGCTGGACACCCGCTTCGATCTCGCCATTAAAGCCTTCGAACATACCGCCGCTTACGACAGCATGATCGCTAACTACTTTGGCAGCATGGTCCCGGCCTATCACGGCGAAAGCAAAGAAGCCGCTGGTCGTTTCCCGCGAACCCTGAATCTGAACTTCATTAAGAAGCAGGATATGCGCTACGGTGAAAACAGCCATCAGCAGGCTGCCTTCTATATAGAAGAGAATGTAAAAGAAGCTTCCGTAGCTACCGCCACCCAGCTGCAGGGCAAAGCGCTCTCCTATAACAACATTGCCGATACCGATGCGGCGCTGGAATGCGTAAAAGAGTTCAACGAACCGGCCTGCGTTATCGTTAAGCATGCCAACCCGTGCGGCGTTGCCGTTAGCGACTCGATCCTCGACGCCTACGATCGCGCTTACAAAACCGATCCAACCTCCGCATTCGGCGGCATCATCGCCTTTAACCGCGAGCTGGATGCTGAAACCGCGCAGGCGATCATCTCTCGCCAGTTCGTTGAGGTGATCATCGCGCCATCCGCCAGCGAAGAAGCGCTGAAAATCACCGCCGCTAAGCAGAACGTCCGCGTACTGGTCTGCGGCCAATGGGATACTCGCGTCGCGGGTCTCGATTTCAAACGTGTTAATGGCGGCCTGCTGGTTCAGGACCGCGATCTTGGTATGGTCACCGCGGGCGAACTGCGCGTGGTCAGCAAACGTCAGCCGAGCGAGCAAGAGCTGCGCGATGCGCTGTTCTGCTGGAAAGTGGCGAAATTCGTCAAATCCAACGCCATCGTTTATGCCAAAGATAATATGACCATCGGGATAGGCGCCGGTCAGATGAGCCGCGTCTACTCAGCGAAAATTGCCGGGATTAAAGCCGGTGACGAAGGTCTGGAAGTGAAAGGCTCCGCCATGGCTTCTGACGCCTTCTTCCCGTTCCGCGACGGCATTGATGCCGCAGCCGCAGTAGGCATCACCTGCGTTATCCAACCGGGCGGTTCTATCCGCGACGAAGAAGTGATTGCCGCCGCGGACGAACATGGTATCGCCATGATCTTCACCGACATGCGCCACTTCCGCCATTAATTCACGGAGCAGCAGATGAAAGTATTAGTAATCGGCAACGGCGGGCGTGAACACGCGCTGGCCTGGAAAGCGGCCCAGTCGCCGCTGGTTGATACCGTCTATGTCGCGCCGGGTAACGCGGGCACCGCGCTGGAGCCGGCGCTGCAAAACGTCGCCATCGGCGTCACCGATATTCCGGCCCTGCTACGTTTCGCGCAGGATGAGAAAATCGATCTGACGATCGTAGGCCCGGAAGCGCCGCTGGTCATTGGCGTAGTGGACGCGTTTCGTGCCGCTGGGCTCGCCATCTTCGGGCCAACCGAGGGCGCCGCGCAGTTGGAAGGTTCCAAAGCCTTCACCAAAGATTTCCTCGCTCGTCATCATATCCCGACGGCGGAATACCAGAACTTCACCGAAGTTGAACCTGCGCTGGCTTACCTGCGCGAGAAAGGCGCGCCGATCGTCATCAAAGCCGACGGTCTGGCGGCAGGTAAAGGCGTTATCGTGGCGATGACCCTTGAGGAAGCCGAAGCGGCGGTGAAAGATATGCTGGCCGGTAACGCCTTTGGTGATGCAGGCCACCGCATCGTGATTGAAGAATTCCTCGATGGCGAAGAAGCCAGCTTTATTGTCATGGTCGACGGCGAGCACGTCCTGCCGATGGCCACCAGCCAGGATCACAAGCGCGTCGGCAACGGCGATACCGGCCCGAACACCGGCGGCATGGGCGCTTACTCCCCGGCGCCGGTAGTCACTGATGAAGTCCATCAGCGCACCATGGAGCGGATTATCTGGCCAACCGTTAAAGGTATGGCCGCTGAAGGAAACACCTATACCGGTTTCCTGTATGCCGGTCTGATGATAGACAAGCAGGGCAACCCGAAGGTTATTGAGTTCAACTGCCGCTTTGGCGATCCGGAAACCCAGCCGATCATGCTGCGCATGAAATCCGATCTGGTCGAGCTGTGCCTTGCCGCCTGCGCGGGCAAGCTGGACGAGAAAACTTCCGAGTGGGATGACCGCGCTTCGTTGGGCGTCGTGGTTGCCGCCGGCGGCTATCCGGGCAGCTACAACACGGGCGATGAGATCCACGGCCTGCCGCAGCAGGAAGCGGTAGACGGTAAAGTCTTCCACGCCGGCACCAAACTGTCTGACGACCAGCGCGTGGTCACCAACGGCGGGCGCGTACTGTGCGTCACCGCGCTGGGTGACACCGTGGCACAGGCGCAACAACGCGCCTATGAACTGCTGACCGATATTCGCTGGGACGGCAGCTTTAGCCGTAACGATATTGGCTGGCGCGCCATCGCGCGTGAGAAAACTAACGGCTGAGTTTTGCCAGCAGCGTTTTACGCGTAATGCCTAACTGACGGGCGGCTTCAGTTTTGTTGCCGCCCGTTTTTTCCAGCGCCGACAGTATGACTTCTTTTTCAACTTCCACTAATGGCTGAATCAGCGCCTCATCGTTGCCAGTGACCGGCAGCGGCGTGCCCGCTATCGCCAACGGCAGTTCACGCTCGGAAATATAGTCTCCGGTTAGCAGCACCACCGCCCGCTCCACCGCATTTTCCAGTTCGCGGATATTCCCCGGCCAACCGTAGTGAATCAACAGGTCCATCGCCTGCGGCGTAAATCCCTGCACCGTTTTACGATTGCGTTCGGCATAGCGCTTAAGAAAGTGCTGCGCCAGCGGTGGAATATCTTCACGCCGTTGACGCAGCGGCGGCATATCAATGGTTACAACGTTCAGGCGATAATAGAGATCCTGGCGAAAGCGCCCGGCGCTCACCTCCTCCGCCAGATTACGATGGGTGGCGGCAATTAGCCGAACATCGACAGAAAGCGTCTGATTACTGCCAACTCGCTGCACTTCGCGTTCCTGAATCGCCCGTAGCAGACGCACCTGCATCAGCGGCGAGATATCGCCAATTTCATCAAGAAACAGCGTGCCGCCATCCGCCTCGACAAAACGCCCTTCCCGCCGCCGTTCCGCGCCGGTAAAAGCCCCTTTTTCATGGCCGAACAGCTCGGACTCCAGCAGAGACTCATTGAGCGCTGCGCAGTTCAGCGTCACCAGCGGCTTGTCACGACGCTCGCTGCAGGCGTGGATAGCGCGCGCCACCAGTTCTTTACCGGTTCCCGATTCGCCGCAGATCAGCACCGTCGCGTCCGAGGGCGCCACCAGCGTAATATTGTTGATAAGCGCCTGCATTGCCGGGCTATCGCCAATCATGCCCCATCGTAAATCTGACGAGGCGCTGAGATCGCTCTCGCTCTGCCGGGTGTGCGCCAGCGCCTGAACCAGCGTCTGCTGTAGAGTGTCAAAATCCAGTGGCTTGACCAGATAATCCAGCGCGCCCGACTTAATAGCCTCAACCGCCGTGCCGACGCTGGAGAACGCCGTCATGATCAATACCGGAATCGCCGGGTTATAGGCTTTGATCTCTTTTAATGTCGCGATACCGTCCATCTCCGCCATGCGGATATCGCACAGCACCAGGTCGAAGACCTGCCGATGGATCTGTTCTAACGCCTGCAGGCCGTTGTGGGCTAACGCCACTTGATAGCCCCAGCCACGCAGCAGCGCCTGCAGAATCGTGCAATGGCTGACGTCATCATCGACAACCAGAATCTGTACTTTATCGCTGCTCATCTTCCCTCCGTTGAGCATCCACCGGCAGCCAAAGCGTAAATATCGCTCCGGCCCCCGGCTGGCTTTCGGCGCGGATCGTCCCGCCATGTTGTTCGATAATATTCTGTACCACCGCCAGCCCCAGCCCTGTTCCGTCCGCTTTGGTGGTGAAATAAGGGGTGAAGATAGCCTGCAGCTCTTCATCGCTCATCCCCTTACCGCTATCCTTAACGACAATTTTCACACGTCGCCGCTCGGCTTCGCTTGCCGATACGCGAATGACGCCGTCACGGCCAATAGCCTGCATCGCATTCAAATACAGATTCAACAGCACCTGGTTGAGACGGTCAGGGTCGGCTTTAATCGAGGTTAATTCAGGGCGCGGAGTAAATTGCAGCGCGATCCCGCGACTCTGCGCATCCTGGCTTACCAGCTGCAATGAGTGGTGAATAAGCGCGTTGATATCGACCGGCTGGTAGTTTAAATGGGCTGGACGAACCAGCTCCAACAGCTCGCTGACGACCCGGTTCAGGCGATCGGCCTCTTTAGCCATCACCAGCGCTAACTCCTGCGCCTCACCGCCCGGCGGCGTACGCTCGGCAAAATACTTCGCCAGTCCTTTAATCGAAGAAAGTGGGTTGCGAATCTCATGCGCGACGCCAGCCGCCAGATGCCCAAGGGCCATCAGTTTTTCTTTGCGAGCCATCGCCTCCTGTAGCTGCTGGCGTGAGCGACGGTAGCGGCGGAACCAGAACTGAGCGAGAATCGTCGCGACGATGACCAGCGACGCAGCCGCCAGCATGATCATCATATTACGCAAGCCGCGGGCCTGCGCCGCATCCAGCTCGCGGCTATCAAAGGCGATAAAAATCACCTGTGGAACATTGGGCTGAGCCAGCGCGCTGTTGCAGCGCTTCATCATCCCCATATGGTGACCACGAGCAGGGTTGAGCGGGCGAAACTGGCGATAAATTTCCAGCGCCGGTTGCGGCTCGGCAAGCCGGCGCCAACGCTCCTGTTCGCCCACCTTGAGTTCACGCATTTGCGCAGGACTGTACAGCGCCTTATCCACCTGCTGCGGATCGCTGTGGGCGATAATTTTACCGTTTTCATCGGTCACCGCGAACCACAGCACACCGGGCTGCCAGGCCATCTCCTCCAGCAACGCCTGCAGCTGCGCATGATGCATCCGCATCCCCATGCCGACACGCGTGCCAGACTCCAGCGCACGGATCAGCACACCGCCCTTCTCTTCGATATTTTGCCGGGCGGCGGTGGTCTCCCGGCCATAATCGCGGACGATCATCGCGGAAAAAAGTATAACCAACAGGACGACCGAGCCGGTCAGTAACCAGCTCAGGGCGTCCCGGAAGCATGAAGTAATGCGCGGCATGGGCGGGTCCTTATCGTGTCCTTATTCGCTATCACCAGGATCCATCAGCAGAAATCATGCCATTTTTCCACACCGTGAAACCTGTCCTCAGACATATCGCTGGTGATTTAGCGAGTAAAAATGACTCGCTGACTCCAGCCGCAACGGGTCATTTTTACTCGCCAGAGTCACGTTTGCCGCGGGCCGGCCGGTATTGACGCGCTTTTTCAGGCTGGCATGGAAGATGCAACACAGAGGGAAACCACACAGGAGATCACGCTATGAAACGGAAACCGACTTTATCCCTCGTCCTCGTGGCGCTTGCCGCTCTGACCTTTGGCAGTCACGCGGCCTGGGCCGGACATCACTGGGGCTACAATAACGGGATGGGCGCGCAGGGTTACAGCCAGCTCACCCAGGAACAGCAAGCGACCGTGCAGAAGCTACATGACAATTACTATGCGCAGACCAGCGCCCTGCGCCAGCAGTTGCAGTCCAAACGCTACGAGTACAATGCGCTGCTTACTGCGCCAAAACCAGAAAGCGGAAAAATTGAGGCCGTGGCGAAGGAAATGGAAACGTTAAGCCAGCAGTTGGATCAGCAGAGGATAAAATTTGATATCGCCCTGGCTGAAGCAGGCGTTCCTCGCGGCGCGGGTATGGGTTACGGCGGCTGCCGCGGTAATGGCAGTGGTCATATGGGCATGAACCACTGGTAAAACTCAGAACGATTTTTCGCTCGGCTGCCAGGTACAGAAGTTTTCATTAGCCACCAGCAGCAGCTGAGCGCCTTCCGGTGCTTCCAGCCACGCCACGCTCACCTCTACGGAGGAGTGATTCTGGCGGCGTTCAATATGCGCTAATGCCCGCTCATCAAGGTCAGGCTTCACGGTCTGGCCTTCACAGGTAGTCACGGTACGATCGGCATGCCAGCGCCCCTGGCGTAAAACTACCCGTCCCTGACGCAATGCATCGCTGGTTTCACGGATTTGCTGTGCGCGGTAGCGGTACAGCGCAACCTGGTCGCTGGAAAGCTGCTGCTTCTGCCCGTCGACTTCCCTCTGCATAAAGCTCAGCTCGCCCTGGGCGTCAAAGCGGGCGCGAATATGTTCCGGCGGTTTACCGTATACATTGAGTTCAATAAGCGTTAGTTGGCCATCCTGCCAGCGGTACTCGCTGGTTGAGGTGTCGCCGCGGTGCCACGGACTAAAGGCGGCAAGCAGGTGCACTTCATCGCCGGCATCTTTGCGCCAGATGCGCATCGCGCCCTGGTTATCGGCGTAGCCGCTGGCGGTGAAAGGAGGAAGTGAGGAATCATGGCTGCAGGCAGTGAGCAATAGCGCACCTGCCAGCGTCAGCGTGCGACGCCAGTTAGACAAAAGGGGCTTAAAAGCCCCTTCGTTAAAACTGGACACTGCCACGCGGTCTTACTTGACTGCGTCTTTCAGCGCTTTGCCAGAAACAAATGCTGGCACGTTAGCTGCAGCGATTTTGATTTCTTTACCGGTCTGCGGGTTGCGGCCAGTACGCTCAGCACGGTGGTTCACTTTGAAGGTACCGAAACCAACCAGTTGAACAGCATCACCTTCTTTCAGAGACTCGGTAATTGCAGCCAGGGTGGATTCCAGGGCAGCTTTTGCCTGTGCTTTAGACAGGTCAGCTTTGTCCGCAATTACATCAATCAGTTGAGTCTTGTTCATAAGTTATCCTTACAATGTGTTTATCGCTTGCTAAGCATCGAGTGCGACGGAAATGCCAGAAAAGCACTCTCCTGCATACACGCACCGATAGCCACTTTTTTTCGCCCCCCAAATGTAGACCAGACAGGGGGCGGAATGGAAGTCTTCAGACGCTACAATTCAGGCGGTAAATCACGTTTTGTGGTCTCATTGCTGAAAATTTATACCAATATTGCTTTCGCCGGCCTCTCGCAGGTCTGCGCGCAGCCCTTTAATCAGTTCAAGATCGCGTTCTTCGCAGTCGGCCAACAGGCGGAAAATCTCCCACTGAATGTCCCATTCTTGTTCAACCGCCGGGTTGACTCTGAGCTCTTCATCGGTCATTTCGCGACCTTCCTGGGTCATTTCCAGCATCGCGACGGTAGTAATGGAAGTCTTACTGACCTCGATAGCATGTTCCAGCGTTTCACCGCTCAGGCGTGAGTGGATTAATTCGCTCAGCGCGACGCAGGCATCGATAGCCGGATAGACGCCGTACATGTCGTAGTCATCTGCGGACGGAATCGCCTCTTCCAGCTTTTCCAGCTGACTATCGAAATTCACCTTCGCATCTTTTACCGTCAGCGTTTCCCAGATCAGGTCAAGGATACGACGATATAACTGGCCGTCGCCAAACTCAGTTTGCTTGCAGAACATGGCGTAGTTGGGGTACATACGCTCGCACAGGCAGGCCATAAAGGTGACGTGCTGCCAGCTCTCCAGTTTCTCCAGGCGCAGGTGAATCGGGTTTTGTAACATGATGAATTCTCGAAGTCAGAAATTAGGCGCAGTGTACCTGAATCAGCCGTGATTTGCTTGCCAACGCACAAAGGAAGGCCGACGGGACGCCACGGCATCGGCCCAGCGCGTCGGCTCGGGTAGCCGATAGCCCTGCATACAGCGTTCCACCCACATTAACGCGCTATCGATACCTACGCGGTGGCCGGTACTGATAAACAGTGGGTTGCAGCGTGCTTTGCTGCGCCAGACCCAGGCCAGCTGGTCGCCTTTGTCGATTAATGGCGCCAGCGCGCCGGGCTCGGCGCCGAGCGGTTCAAACTTGCCGCATAAACGTTTTTTCGCTACGCCAATCGTTGGCACATCAACCATCAGGCCAAAATGGCTGGCGACGCCAAGCCGCCGGGGATGTGAAATACCGTGGCCATCGACGAACAACAGATCGGGCTTTTGCGATAGCTGTTGCCACGCCGCCAGCAGCGCGGGGGTCTCGCGAAAGGAGAGAAAGCCGGGGATGTACGGCATCGTGGTGGCGACGCGCGCCACCTGATACTCCACCAGTTCAAGCCCCGGATAAGTTAGCAGCACCATCGCAGCTCGGGTAATTTCCCCCTCCTGCTCAAACCCCACATCGGCGCCGCCGATCAGCACCGGCGGGTCGCGATCCAAACGGTCCGCACGTTCTACCGACGCGGCTAAAGATTGCTGTTGGGTTCGTAGCGCAGCTAAATCCATCATGCTTATCTCCTATTGGTGATATTGCGCGGAGAGACGATGTACCGCCTCAACAAAGACTCCTGCATGCTGTGGGTCGACGTCCTGATGGATGCCGTGGCCAAGGTTAAAGACATGGCCTTCGCCCTGGCCGAAGCCGGCGAGAATGTTAGCCACTTCGTCTTCAATGCGGGCGGCAGGGGCATAAAGCATCGACGGGTCCATATTGCCCTGCAGCGCCACTTTGTGGCCTACGCGACGGCGAGCATCGGCAATATCGGTGGTCCAGTCGAGACCCAGCGCATCGCAGCCGGTCTCCGCCATCGCTTCCAGCCATTGTCCGCCACCTTTGGTGAACAGCGTTACCGGTACGCGACGGCCTTCGTTTTCCCGCAGCAGGCCATCGACGATTTTATGCATGTAGTAGAGCGAGAACTGCTGATAGTCGCGGCCGGTCAACACGCCGCCCCAGGTGTCGAAAATCATCACCGACTGCGCGCCCGCTTTGATCTGCGCGTTCAGATACAGGGTGACGCTTTTCGCCAGCTTGTCCAGCAGCGCGTGCAGGGCCTGCGGTTCGGCGTACATCATCTTTTTGATGACGGTAAAGGCTTTGCTGCTGCCGCCTTCAACCATGTAGGTCGCCAGCGTCCACGGGCTGCCGGAAAAACCAATCAGCGGCACTTCGCCTTTCAGTTCACGGCGAATAGTGCGCACGGCGTTCATCACGTAGCCTAATTCTAGTTCCGGGTCCGGCACCGGCAGTTTGTCGACGTCGGCTTTGCATTTCACCGGCGAAGTGAAGCGCGGGCCTTCGCCAGCTTCAAAGTACAGCCCCAGCCCCATCGCATCCGGAATGGTCAGGATGTCCGAAAAGAGGATCGCTGCATCCAGCGGGTAACGGCGCAGCGGCTGTAGCGTCACTTCGCAGGCCAGCTCGGCATTTTTACACAGCGACATGAAATCGCCCGCTTGCGCGCGGGTGGCTTTATATTCCGGGAGATAGCGGCCCGCCTGGCGCATCATCCACACCGGGGTGACATCAACCGGCTGGCGCAGCAGCGCACGCAGGTAACGATCGTTTTTCAGTTCGGTCATTTTTACATTCCTTTAGCGTTGATGCGCCCAGTGTAACATGTCACTCGTACTCTGCCCGACACATCGCCACCGTATCTTCGATCAGGCGTCGCGCTACGGTGCCCGGCGGCGGCAGTAGCGGCAAATCGTCATAGCGATACCACTCTGCGCTCAGCAGCTCTTTTTTATCCACGACAATATCGCCGCTATCGTATTCAGCCATAAAGGCGGTCATCAGTGATTGCGGGAAGGGCCACGGCTGGGAGGTCACATAGCGTAGGTTTTTCACCTTAATTCCACTCTCTTCCATCACTTCGCGGGCGACCGCCTGCTCAAGGGTTTCGCCCACTTCGACAAACCCGGCCAACACCGTATGGACACCATTACGATGGCGGGTATGCTGCGCCAGCAGAATTGAATCGTCGCGACGAATGGCGACGATAATGCAGGGGGCAATTTGCGGATAATAGCGCTCGCGGCAGTGGCCGCACAGCATCGCCCACTCGGTTTTACTGACATGCATCGGGTGGCCGCAGTAGCCGCAGAATTTATGCGATCGATAAAACTCGGCCAATTGGATCCCGCGCCCTGCCAGTTGGAAAAGCCCAGGATCCTGATCCAATATCTGGCGCAGCGATCCCATATCATGGCGACGATCCTGGCGCACCAGCCACACCGCTTCGCCTTGCCACTCGCCGAGATGTAGCGCGCGTTCACCGACAAGATCAAAATTTACCGCTTCGCCATGTGGTAATTCCCCTGCGGGAAGCCATAATTTTTGTTCGTGACTGACGATCCACCAGCCGCGATCTAATTTTTCAATAATACGATCCATATCTATTGCGCTACCTTCGTTTTACTGGCACTTTTAACATTATATTTACATTTGCTGAGCAACGTTATTTTTAATCTTGCGGAGTCAATCATGTTAAACCAGCTGGAAAACCTGACGGAACGTGTTGGAGGCAATAACAAACTGGTCGATCGCTGGCTGCTTGTGCGTAAGCATTTGCTCGTGGCTTACTACAACCTGGTTGGCCTGAAACCCGGCAAAGAGTCCTTTATGCGGCTTAATGAAAAGGCGCTGGATGACTTTTGCCAAAGCCTGGTGGATTACCTCTCATCCGGTCATTTTAATATTTATGAACGTATTATCGGAGAAATGGAAGGGAGTACCCCTCTTTTAGCCGCCACCAAAATCTACCCGCAGCTGGAAGCCAATACCCAGCAGATGATGGACTACTACGATACCTGCCTCGAAAACGCCATCGATCATGATAACTATCTCGAATTTCAGCAGGCGCTGTCAGATATCGGCGAATCGCTGGAGGCGCGCTTCGCGCTTGAGGACAAGCTGCTGGCGCTGGTCGTCGCTCACGATCGGAAAGACAACGTTGGCGACAATATCGCGCCGACCGCTTGAGTTGTGAACCGTTAACGAGTAATTTACATACATTATCCCTCTGCGGAGGGATTTCATCTTGTCGGAGTGCCTATTTTCCACACGAAAACTAAAGTGGAAAAGGCTGAGACCGTTTATTCGGGATCCGCGGAACCTGATCAGGCTAATACCTGCGAAGGGAACAAGAGTAAACTGCTGGTCGCACCTGCCCGTTACGGGCTGGTCGCATCTGTTACTCCATCCGTCGTCTGACAAGCCATCTCCTTTTTTGTAACTGGAATGCGCTATGTCTACTACCAAACTGACCCGCCGGGAACAACGCGAACACGCGCAGCGATTTATTGATACGCTGGAAGGTACCGCTTTTCCTAATTCTCGCCGCATCTACATTCAAGGCTCACAGGCCGATATCCGCGTCCCAATGCGTGAAATTCAGCTCAGCCCGACGCTCATCGGCGGTGATAACGATAACCCCCAGTACGAAGCCAACGAACCGATACCGGTGTATGACACCTCCGGACCTTATGGCGACCCGGAGATCAACATCGATGTCCGCCAGGGGCTGGCCAAACTACGCCAACCGTGGATCGACGCGCGTAACGACTGCGCGCCGCTTAGCGAACGCAGCTCGGCTTACACTAAAGCGCGGCTGGCCGACGATGGCCTTGATGAACTGCGCTTCGGCGGCCTGCTGACCCCTAAACGCGCCGTCGCTGGCAAATGCGTGACGCAACTACACTACGCCCGTCAGGGGATCGTCACCCCGGAGATGGCATTCATCGCCATTCGCGAAAACATGGGCCGCGAGCGTATCCGCAGCGAGGCGCTGCGCCAGCAGCATGCCGGAGAAGGCTTTGGCGCCCGCCTGCCGGACAACATTACCGCCGAATTCGTCCGCGATGAAGTCGCTGCCGGGCGGGCCATCATCCCGGCCAATATCAATCACCCGGAATCTGAGCCGATGATTATCGGCCGCAACTTCCTGGTGAAAGTGAATGCCAATATCGGCAACTCGGCGGTGACCTCTTCCATCGAAGAAGAGGTCGAGAAGCTGGTCTGGTCAACCCGCTGGGGCGCCGACACGGTAATGGACCTCTCCACCGGCCGCTATATCCACGAGACCCGCGAATGGATCCTGCGCAACAGCCCGGTGCCGATTGGTACCGTCCCGATTTACCAGGCGTTGGAGAAGGTCAACGGCATTGCCGAGAACCTGACTTGGGAAGCCTTCCGCGATACCCTGCTGGAACAGGCCGAACAGGGCGTCGACTACTTCACGATTCATGCCGGGGTGCTGCTGCGTTACGTGCCGATGACCGCGAAGCGGCTGACCGGTATCGTCTCGCGCGGCGGTTCGATCATGGCCAAGTGGTGCCTGTCGCATCATCAGGAAAACTTCCTCTACCAGCACTTCCGCGAAATCTGTGAAATCTGCGCCGCCTATGACGTGTCGCTGTCCCTCGGCGATGGTCTGCGCCCCGGCTCGATTCAGGATGCCAACGACGAGGCGCAGTTCGCCGAGCTGCATACGCTGGGCGAGCTGACTAAAATCGCCTGGGAGTATGACGTTCAGGTGATGATTGAAGGCCCCGGCCACGTGCCGATGCAGATGATTCGCCGCAATATGACCGAAGAACTGGAGCACTGCCACGAAGCGCCGTTCTACACGCTGGGGCCGCTCACCACCGACATCGCGCCGGGCTATGATCATTTCACTTCCGGTATCGGCGCGGCAATGATTGGCTGGTTTGGCTGCGCCATGCTGTGCTACGTCACGCCAAAAGAACATCTCGGCTTGCCCAACAAAGAGGATGTAAAACAGGGGCTGATTACCTATAAAATCGCCGCCCACGCTGCCGACCTCGCTAAAGGCCACCCCGGGGCGCAGATCCGCGACAACGCGATGTCCAAAGCGCGTTTCGAATTCCGCTGGGAAGACCAGTTCAACCTCGCGCTCGATCCCTTTACCGCGCGGGCCTATCACGATGAAACCCTGCCGCAGGAATCCGGCAAAGTCGCCCACTTCTGCTCCATGTGCGGGCCGAAATTCTGTTCGATGAAAATCACCCAGGAGGTCCGCGACTACGCCGCGAAGCAAAGTATCGAGGCCGGCATGGCTGATATGTCGAATAACTTCCGCGCCCGCGGCGGTGAAATCTACCTGAAAAAGGAAAATGCCTGATGTACCAGCCTGACTTTCCGCCCGTACCGTTTCGTCTCGGGCTTTATCCGGTTGTCGATAGCGTGACATGGATTGAGCGCCTGCTGGAAGCCGGCGTGCGCACCATTCAGTTGCGGATCAAGGACCAGCGCGACAGCGATGTGGAGGATGACGTCATCGCCGCCATCGCGCTTGGCCGCCGCTATCACGCGCGACTGTTTATCAATGATTACTGGCAACTGGCGATTAAGCACCAGGCGTACGGAGTACATCTGGGACAAGAGGACCTGGAAACCACCGACCTGAGCGCCATCCGTAAAGCCGGACTGCGCCTTGGCGTCTCCACCCACGACGACATGGAAATTGACGTCGCGCTGGCGGCGCGCCCTTCCTACATCGCGCTGGGCCACGTCTTCCCGACACAAACCAAACAGATGCCTTCGGCGCCGCAGGGCCTCGAACAGCTTGCCGGGCATATTCATCGTCTGGCCGATTATCCGACGGTAGCGATCGGCGGAATCAGTCTGGAAAAAGCGCCGGGCGTACTGGCGACCGGCGTTGGCAGCATCGCGGTAGTCAGCGCCATTACCCAGGCAGCAGACTGGCGGGCTGCCACTGCACAACTGTTAGCACTGGCGGGAGCAGGCGATGAATGATCACGATTTCATGCGCTACAGCCGCCAGCTATTGCTGGAAGATATCGCCATTGAGGGACAGCAGAAACTGTTAGCCAGCCGGGCGCTGATTATCGGCCTGGGCGGCTTAGGTTCGCCGGCAGCGCTATATCTGGCGGGGGCCGGCGTCGGGACGCTGACCCTGGCCGATGACGACGCGGTGCATCTCAGCAACCTGCAGCGACAAATTCTGTTCACCAGCGACGATATTGACCAGCCAAAAGCCACGGCGGCAAAGACGCGGCTCAACCAACTCAATCCGCAAATCCGCCTCGTGGCGCTACAGCAGCGCTTAAGCGGCGAGGCGTTGCGCGCCGAAGTGGCGAAAGCCGACGTGGTGCTGGACTGTACCGATAACATGATCGCCCGCCAGGCGATTAACGCCGCCTGCGTAGCCCTTGAGACGCCGCTGGTAACCGCCAGCGCCGTCGGCTTCGGCGGCCAGTTGATGGTGCTGACGCCGCCGTGGGCGCAGGGCTGCTACCGCTGCCTGTGGCCGGACACCGCCGAACCGCAACGTAACTGCCGCACTGCGGGGATCGTCGGTCCGGTCGTCGGCATGATGGGAACGCTGCAGGCGCTGGAGGCCATAAAGCTCCTTAGCGGCATGGCGACGCCACGCAACACGCTACGGCTGTTTGACGCCCGCACCAGCAACTGGCGCAACCTTGCGCTGCAAAAGGCCCAGGGCTGCCCGGTATGCGGAGGCCATGATGCAAATCTGGTTTAACGACGAACCGTTGGAATGCGCGGACAACCTCAGCGTAAGCGCCCTGCTCAGTCAACTGGAACAGCTCCAGCCGGGCGTTGCGCTGGCGCTCAATCAACACATCCTGCCACGCGAACGGTGGGAAGATCATCTCTTGCAGGAAGGCGATCGGGTCCTGCTTTTTCAGGTTATCGCCGGAGGCTGATATGTTACGTATTGCTGATAAGACATTTGAATCCCACCTTTTTACCGGAACCGGCAAATTCGCCGCCCCAGAGGTGATGGTCGAGGCGATTCGCGCCTCGGGAAGCCAGCTGGTGACGCTGGCGATGAAGCGCGTCGATTTACGCCAGCATAATGACGCGATTCTCGCGCCGCTGCTGGCGGCGGGCGTTAACCTGCTGCCGAATACCTCAGGCGCCAAGACGGCGGAAGAAGCGGTTTTTGCCGCCCGCCTGGCGCGGGAAGCCTTAGGCACCCACTGGCTGAAACTGGAGATCCACCCGGACGCCCGCTGGCTGCTGCCTGACCCCATTGAAACCCTGAAGGCGGCGGAGCTGCTGGTGCGCGAAGGGTTTGTCGTCCTGCCCTATTGCGGCGCCGACCCGGTCCTGTGCAAACGGCTGGAAGAGGTCGGCTGCGCGGCGGTGATGCCGCTGGGCGCGCCGATAGGCTCCAACCAAGGGCTGGAAACCAAAGCCATGCTGGAGATTATTATCGAACAGGCGACGGTACCGGTGGTGGTTGATGCCGGGATTGGCGTGCCAAGCCACGCGGCGCAGGCGCTGGAGATGGGCGCTGATGCGGTACTGGTCAACACCGCCATTGCCGTCGCCGACGATCCTGTCGCCATGGCTCGCGCCTTCCGCATGGCGGTCGATGCCGGATTGCTGGCGCGTCAGGCCGGACCGGGAACGCGCAGTACTCAGGCGCAGGCCACCAGCCCGCTGACCGGCTTTCTGGAGGCGCTGGCATGAAAACTTTTAGCGATCGCTGGCGGCAGCTGGAGTGGGATGACATCCGCCTGCGCATCAACAGCAAAACCGCCGCCGACGTCGAACGGGCGCTGGCGGCAAAGCAGCTCACCCGCGATGATATGATGGCCCTGCTCTCTCCTGCCGCGGCCGATTACCTTGAACCGCTGGCCCAACGCGCGCAGCGCCTCACCCGCCAGCGCTTCGGCAACACCGTCAGCTTTTACGTACCGCTGTATTTGTCCAACCTGTGCGCCAACGACTGTACCTACTGCGGCTTCTCAATGAGTAATCGCATTAAGCGCAAGACGCTGGATGCAGCAGAGATTGCCCGCGAATGCACTGCAATCCGCGATTTAGGCTTTGAGCATTTGTTACTGGTCACCGGCGAACATCAGAGTAAGGTTGGAATGGATTATTTCCGCCAGCATCTACCATCCATCCGCCGCCAGTTTGCCTCGCTGCATATGGAAGTGCAGCCGCTGGCGACCGACGAGTATGCCGAACTAAAAACGCTGGGGCTTGATGGGGTGATGGTCTATCAGGAGACCTACCATGAAGGCATGTATGCCCAGCATCACTTGAAAGGTAAAAAGCAGGATTTCTTCTGGCGTCTGGATACGCCGGATCGGCTGGGCGAAGCGGGGATCGACAAGATCGGCCTCGGCGCGCTCATTGGTCTTTCCGACAGCTGGCGGGTGGACTGCTTTATGGTCGCCGAACATCTGCTGTGGCTACAGCAGCGCTACTGGCGCAGCCGCTACTCTATCTCCTTCCCGCGTTTACGCCCTTGCGCCGGAGGCATTACGCCAGCCTCATTAATGGACGAACGTCAGCTGGTGCAGACGATTTGCGCTTTCCGCCTGCTGGCGCCGGAGGTTGAGCTGTCGCTATCGACCCGTGAATCACCGTGGTTCCGCGACCGGGTGATCCCGCTGGCGATTAACAACGTTAGCGCGTTCTCCAAAACCCAGCCCGGCGGCTACGCCGACGATCATCCGGAACTTGAGCAATTTGCGCCACACGACGATCGCCGCCCTGAAGAAGTCGCCAGCGCGCTGACCGCCCGTGGTCTGCAGCCGGTATGGAAAGACTGGGATAGCTGGCTGGGACGCGCCTCGCAATCATCATAAAGCATGCTGCAAGCAGCTGATTATTTTGCGTGCCTGCACGAGAGATGAAAAACGGAGGCTCGCCGAACTGCCGTCGTTTTTCTATTCTGCCCTGGTCAGCAGCGGACGCTGACCAGGGCGAATTTTTCTTTCCTCTCTTCGCCCTGCCTCTACCGTCCGCACTGCCGCAAACATATTGTTATCGAATATTAATCACGATGCTGAGCGCACTCAGCGTTATAATTTAGCGATAGTTACCTGATTCGCTAAGCAGGCATGCTGGCTTAACCTGCGTCTAAACCCACGGTTTATAAATCCCGGACGATTAACAACTTATGGCACGCCACAACAGAAAGCTCTCTTTTACTACGCCAATCGTAGTGGGGTTTGCGGGGATTTTGCTCAGTTTTTTACTGATTGCAATCTTTGTTACCGCGACGCAAAAGAAAAACTTTCTTGAAGAT
This sequence comes from Klebsiella sp. K-3, assembly GCF_051207495.1. Taxonomy (NCBI): domain Bacteria; kingdom Pseudomonadati; phylum Pseudomonadota; class Gammaproteobacteria; order Enterobacterales; family Enterobacteriaceae; genus Klebsiella; species Klebsiella sp. K-3. The sequence continues at coordinate 17,642 of NZ_JBPNXF010000020.1, forward strand.
TATCATCATATTAACCGTAACTTCACCCATAACCTTGCGGTGAACTACACCGAATCGCTGCTGCGCGAGAATGACTACATTCTGGCGCGCGCGACGAAATACTTTGCCCGTGACGATGCGCTCAATATCGCCGTAAATGTCAATCCGCAAAAGGGTCTGGACGACTTGATGCGTCTGCAGGAGCTGATGCCGACAGTCTCCTCCATTTCGCTTGCCGATACTCTCGGCCATTATCTGCGCGCTCCCGAAGTGATGGAAGGCGATGAGAGCCGCACGTTTGATCCGAAAACGCGCCCCTGGTTTATTCGTCAGGCGGAAGCCAGTACATTCAGTCTCTATACTACTCCTTACCTTGACTACTTCACCCACCATCCTACCGTCACCGTCTACCGGCCTGTCATTTCGCCGCAGGGGAGGCTTAAAGGTAGCCTGGCGTTTCATATGGATCTGACCTCGATGGGCTACGCGTTACGGCAGATTGTCTCGCCGGTACAGGGGGAGTTTTTTGTCGTACAACGCGACGGCAAAGTGGTGATCCATCCCGATACCGGCGCGCTATTTAAAACCTACGTTAGCGCGGAACTGATGGACAAAATGACCAGCGCGGAAGGCCAACTTTATGATGAGGAACATAAGGCCTGGTACTACTACTATTCCTTTACCAACCCCGACTGGTTCGTTATTTTCCGCGTCACCGATACCACCCTTGCCGACCTGACGCGCTATGAAACCGATATTGTCGCCTGGGGTTTCGCCCTCGCCGCCATTGTCATCGTCCTGTTCGGGCTGTATCTGCGCCACGCTTCGCGTACCGTACTGATGAACATCATTAACGCCATTAAGACCGGCGACGTCAAACGCGCGCCGCGGCTGGAAGCCATGCTCAGCAAGGCTATCGAGAGCAATAAGCAGCGCGAGCTCACCTATGTCCGCCAGGCCACCATCGATGCGCTAACCGGCTGCAAAAACCGTCGCGCCTTCGACAGCGATATCGCCGCGCTGATGAACGATCACCAGCCTTTCGCCCTCGCGTTGGTCGATATCGATAACTTTAAATCAATTAACGATACCTGGGGCCATCTCAATGGCGACATCGTGCTGCGCAACGTCGCGCGTGAAGGGATACAGATCCTGCAGCCGCAGGAGATCTCGCTTTACCGCTACGGCGGCGAAGAGTTTGCCGTCATCTTCCCTGCCGAACATATCGACAATGCGCTCACCATTCTGGAGAGCTGGCGTCTTAACGTTGCCAGCCGAACCTGGCGCGAAGAAGGATTAACCGTCACCTTTAGCGCCGGCCTCGGGGAATGGAATATGGAGCCGCTGGAAAAACTGGTCGTTAGCGTGGATGAAGCGTTGTATAAGGCCAAACAGCAGGGCAAGAACCGAATCGTTCGCGCCTGAGCATAACTCCCTGATAGCCCGCTTTTGCGGGCCTTTTTATCTCTGCCGCTGCAAAATTGAAACCGGTTTCATTTTTTGTGATGTTTTACACACAATCATGGTGAAGCGGTTGTGCCGCGCCGCCGCCCGCGATAAAGATGATGCATCAAGGAACATACATAAGGGCGATGAAACTATGAAGAATATCGTTTTATGCTGTGCCGCAGGAATGTCCACCAGCATGCTGGTGCAACGCATGAAAGACGCCGCGCAAAAGAAAGGCATCGAAGTCTCGATCAAAGCCGTGCCGGTAGCGGAGTTCAAGGATAACCTGGCCGCGGCGGATATTATCCTGCTCGGCCCACAGGTGAAGTATGAGCAGGCGAAATTACAGGCGCTAGCCGACCCGGTCGGTAAAAAGGTCGCCGTTATCGATATGATGGATTACGGCATGATGAAAGGCGATGCCGTTCTGGATAAAGCCCTGAAGCTGATGGAGTAAGGCATGGAAGATTTAGAGACGATTATCATGGAGCTGCTGGTCAACGCCGGCTCCGCGCGCAGTTCTGCCCTCACCGCCCTACAGCAGGCGCGTAAAGGCGATTTCGCCGCCGCCGAACAGGCTATGGCAGACTCACACGAGTTTGTGAAGCATGCGCATAAAATCCAGACCCAGCTTATCGGCCTGGATGAAGGCAGCGGCAAGCTGCCGGTGAACCTGATTACCGTGCACTCGCAGGACCATCTGATGAACGCGATGGTGATTCAGGATTTAGCGACCGATATGATCGAACTGTATCGCCGCCTGCCGCCCGCACAATAATCCCGATGAATCATCAGGCGCCGCCAGCGGCGCCTGTCTCACTTACAGAAAACCGTACATCGCCGCGAACACCCAGCCAAAGACGCAAGAAACGCTCACGCCAATTAATCCCGGCAGGATAAAGCTATGGTTTATGACGAAGCGGCCAATATGGGTCGTGCCTGAACGGTCAAACTGAATCGCCGCCAGATCGCTTGGGTAGGTCGGCAGGATATAATAGCCGTAGCAGGCGGGCGCGGAAGCGACGATATAGGCCGGGTCAACGCCGATCGCCAGCGCTACCGGAACAATCGCCGCCAGCGCCGCCGCCTGGGAGTTGACGAACTTCGATACCAATAACAGCACGATAGCGTAGGCCCACGGGTACTCCTTCACCATCTCTCCGAGCACGCCTTTAATCTCGGTCATGTGCGCGCCGAACATGGTTTCCGCCATCCATGCGATACCATATACCGCGACGATAGCGATCATCCCCGAGCGGAAAACCTCATTTTTTGAAATCGATGCCGGGTTAGTTTTGGTAATGATGATGATAAGCGCCCCGGAGAGCAGCATAAACATCTGGATCACCAGTACCATTGAGAGAGGCTTATCATCGAACGCCGGACGCAGTTCGGAAAACGCGCCCAACAGCGCCACCACGGCAATTGAGGCAAGGAAGATCCACATCGCAATCCAGTTGCTGGTCGGCAGCTTTTTATCCAATAGCGTGGCCGTATCGCCATAAACATAATGACGGTTTTCCGGTATCGCAATAAACGCCTGGAAGGTCTCGTCTTTATCAAGGTCCTTACCGCGGAACCAACTGAAGATACCAATCGCCAGGATCCCCAGCAGCGTTGACGGAATGGTTATCGCCAGTAGATCGAGAAACTCAAGATGCTTACCGTTAAAGGTAAAGTTTCCGAGCATCGCCACCAGCGAGACCACCGCCACCGAAACCGGGCTGGCAATGATCCCCATCTGGGCGCCAATCGAGCTCGCCGCCATCGGCCGTTCCGGGCGAATATTATTTTTAATCGCCACGTCGTAAATAATTGGCAGGATCGTATACACCACGTGCCCGGTACCGCACAGGATCGTCAACGTACAGGTGACGAATGGCGCGACGATAGAAACATATTTGGGATTGCGCCGCAGGAGCTTCTCGGCAATCTGCAGCATCACGTCTAAACCGCCGGATGCCTGTAGCGTCGCCGAGGCGGCCACCACCGCGATAATGACCAGCATGACATCAACCGGTGGCTTTCCTGGTTTAAGATGAAAGACAAAAACTAAGATAACTAAGCCAATGCCGCCTAAAAGACCGAGCGCAATACCACCCTTTTTCGCGCCGTAGAACAGACAAATTAAGATAATGATGAGCTGTATAGCAAATTCCATGCATCCCCCAGAAGCTATCCATTAAATAACGACAATACTCTCCGTTTTATTTTTATTTTTGCTCACCTCCTCCATTGCCTTTTAACAGGCGCAGCGAACCCCTCAGTTGCAGTAAACCGAAAAGGACTGGGAAAGTAATCACATGATTCTTTGAGTGTTTTGACTATATAGCGTTTGCGGCGCTTATTTTTTGATACATGTAGAATTTTTATCCATCGATTAGTGATGGCATAAAGAAATAGCAAATAGATAATTATCAAGAATGTTTAATTTGCTAATTAATTGCGGCAATTACATTAAATAAATGTAATTCAGTTTAGGTGAAATAAATCGACAGATAATAAAAAAGCCAGTCAGGAAACCTGACTGGCTTTTAAGCGCTTAGCGAATCAACGATTAATCGTTGTCAGAACCGCCCAAGCCTGCGTTCAGCAGTTCTGCCAGGTTGGCAGACGCTTCTTCTACGCTCACCTGCGGTGCAGCCGGCTGCTCGCCTGCTGCGCGACGGCGCATACGATCCTGGTGGTACGCATAACCGGTACCCGCCGGGATCAGACGACCCACGATGACGTTCTCTTTCAGACCGCGCAGTTCGTCGCGTTTGCCCGCAACGGCTGCTTCGGTCAGCACGCGAGTGGTCTCCTGGAACGATGCCGCGGAGATGAAGGACTCGGTTGCCAGAGACGCTTTGGTGATACCCAGCAGGTCGCGGGAATAGGTTGCCGCAACTTTGCCATTCGCTTCAAGCTCGCGGTTAGCGATCTTAACGCGGGAGTATTCAACCTGCTCGCCTTCGAGGAAGTCAGAGCTACCAGCACTTTCGATGGTCGCTTTACGCAGCATCTGACGAACGATAACTTCAATGTGCTTATCGTTAATCTTAACGCCTTGCAGACGATAAACGTCCTGCACTTCGTTGGTGATGTAACGCGTTACCGCGTGTACGCCACGAAGACGCAGAATGTCGTGCGGCGCTTCCGGACCGTCGGAAACCACGTCACCACGTTCTACACGTTCACCTTCGAACACGTTCAGCTGACGCCATTTCGGGATCATCTCTTCGTACGGTTCGCTACCGTCTACCGGGGTGATAACCAGACGACGTTTCCCTTTGGTTTCTTTACCGAAGGAAATGATGCCGCTGATTTCAGCCAGGATTGCCGGCTCTTTCGGACGACGTGCTTCGAACAGATCCGCAACGCGCGGCAGACCACCGGTGATGTCCTTGGTACCGCCAGATTCCTGCGGTACACGCGCCAGGGTGTCACCAGAGCTGATCTGTACGCCATCTTCCAGCTGAACAATCGCTTTACCCGGCAGGAAGTACTGAGCAGGCATATCGGTGCCTGGGATCAGAACGTCGTTGCCCTGAGCATCAACAATTTTCAGCGCCGGACGCAGATCTTTACCACCGGAGGTACGTTCTGCGGAATCCAGAACCACCAGCGAAGACAGACCGGTCAGCTCGTCGGTCTGACGAGTAATGGTCTGGCCGTCGATCATGTCAGTGAAGCGGACAAAACCACTCACTTCGGTGATAACCGGCATGGTATGCGGATCCCAGTTTGCAACGGTTTCACCGCCAGCAACCTGTTCGCCATCGCCTTTAGCCATAACGGAGCCGTAAGGCACTTTATAGCTTTCTTTCGTACGACCGAATTCGTCGATCAGCTTCAGTTCGGTGTTACGAGAGGTGATAACCAGTTTACCGCTGGAGTTCACAACCGACTTCGCGTTGCTCAGACGGATGCTACCTTTGTTTTTCACCTGGATGCTGGATTCAGCAGCCGCACGAGATGCCGCACCACCGATGTGGAACGTACGCATCGTCAGCTGTGTACCCGGCTCACCGATGGACTGTGCCGCGATAACGCCGATAGCCTCACCTTTGTTGATGATGTGGCCACGCGCCAGGTCACGACCGTAGCAGTGCGCACATACACCAAAGTCGGTGTCACAGGATACAACGGAACGAACTTTGACGGAGTCAACGGAGTTCTCTTCCAGCAGATCACACCAGTGCTCGTGCAGCAGCGTGTTGCGTGGAACCAGAATGTCCGCGGTACCCGGCTTCAGAACGTCTTCAGCAGTCACACGACCCAGTACGCGATCGCGCAGCGGCTCTTTAACATCGCCACCTTCGATAACCGGCGTCATGGTGATGCCTTCCAGGGTGCCGCAGTCGTCTTCAGTGACAACCAGGTCCTGCGCAACGTCAACCAGACGACGAGTCAGGTAACCGGAGTTCGCTGTCTTCAGTGCGGTATCCGCCAGACCTTTACGAGCACCGTGGGTGGAGATGAAGTACTGGAGTACGTTCAGACCTTCACGGAAGTTCGCGGTGATCGGCGTTTCGATGATGGAGCCATCCGGCTTCGCCATCAGACCACGCATACCAGCCAGCTGACGAATCTGTGCAGCAGAACCACGCGCACCGGAGTCGGCCATCATGTAGATGCTGTTGAAGGAAACCTGCTGCTCTTCCTGACCGTCACGGTTAATAACGGTTTCGGTTTGCAGGTTATCCATCATCGCTTTGGATACACGATCGTTCGCCGCAGCCCAGATATCGATAACTTTGTTGTAGCGTTCGCCCGCGGTGACCAGACCAGACTGGAACTGTTCCTGAATCTCAGCAACTTCAGCTTCCGCTTCGCTGATGATTTCGTATTTTTTCTCCGGGATGACCATGTCATCGATACCAACGGATGCACCTGAACGCGCTGCATAAGCAAAGCCGGTGTACATCGTCTGGTCCGCAAAAATAACGGTCGGTTTCAGACCCAGAATACGGTAACAGGTGTTCAGCATCTTGGAGATCGCTTTCTTACCGAGCGCCTGGTTCACGATAGAGAACGGCAGACCTTTCGGTACGATCATCCACAGAATGGCACGGCCAATGGTCGTGTCTTTCAGGCTGGTCTTCGCGACGAACTCACCATTGTCGTCTTTTTCGTATTCGGTGATACGCACTTTAACGCGCGCATGCAGAGAGGCCAGACCGGCGCGATAAATACGCTCCGCTTCTTTCGGGCCAGTCAGCACCATGCCTTCGCCTTTGGCGTTAACACAGTCACGGGTCATGTAGTACAGACCCAGTACAACGTCCTGAGACGGAACGATGATTGGTTCGCCGTTCGCCGGGGACAGGATGTTGTTGGTAGACATCATCAGCGCACGCGCTTCCAGCTGGGCTTCCAGCGTCAGCGGTACGTGAACAGCCATCTGGTCACCATCGAAGTCGGCGTTATATGCCGCACAAACCAGCGGGTGCAGCTGAATAGCTTTACCTTCGATCAGAACCGGTTCGAATGCCTGGATACCCAAACGGTGCAGTGTTGGCGCACGGTTCAGCAGTACCGGGTGTTCGCGGATAACTTCGTCCAGGATATCCCAAACGACAGCTTCTTCGCGCTCAACCATTTTCTTAGCGGCTTTGATGGTGGTGGCCAGGCCACGCAGTTCCAGCTTGCCGTAGATGAACGGTTTGAACAGCTCCAGCGCCATTTTCTTCGGCAGACCGCACTGATGCAGACGCAGGTATGGACCTACGGTGATTACAGAACGACCGGAGTAGTCAACACGCTTACCGAGCAGGTTCTGACGGAAACGACCCTGTTTACCTTTGATCATATCGGCCAAAGATTTCAGAGGACGTTTGTTGGAACCGGTGATCGCACGACCGCGACGACCGTTATCCAGCAGGGCGTCGACCGCTTCCTGCAGCATACGTTTTTCGTTGCGTACGATGATGTCCGGCGCAGCCAGATCCAGCAGACGTTTCAGACGGTTGTTACGGTTAATGACGCGACGATACAGATCGTTCAGGTCAGAAGTCGCAAAACGACCGCCATCCAGCGGAACCAGCGGACGCAGATCTGGCGGCAGAACCGGCAGAACGGTCAGGATCATCCACTCCGGCTTGTTGCCAGATTGAACGAACGCTTCCAGCAGCTTAATGCGCTTGGTCAGCTTTTTACGCTTGGTTTCGGAGTTGGTTTCGTTCAGCTCTTCACGCAGCTGCTCGCACTCTTGCTCCAGGTCCATGCTTTTCAGCAGGGCCTGAATAGCTTCGGCGCCCATCTTCGCGTCGAATTCGTCACCGAACTCTTCCAGCGCGTCCAGGTACTGCTCTTCAGTCAGAATCTGGTTGCGTTCGAGGTTGGTCATGCCACCTTCGATAACAACATAAGATTCAAAGTACAGTACGCGTTCGATATCACGCAGCGGCATATCCAGCAGCAGACCGATACGGGACGGCAGAGACTTCAGGAACCAGATGTGGGCAGTCGGAGACGCCAGCTCGATGTGGCCCATGCGCTCACGACGCACTTTGGTCTGGGTCACTTCAACGCCGCACTTCTCACAGATAACACCACGGTGTTTCAGGCGCTTGTACTTACCGCACAGGCACTCATAGTCTTTTACTGGCCCGAAAATACGAGCGCAGAACAGACCGTCACGTTCTGGCTTGAACGTACGGTAGTTAATGGTTTCCGGCTTTTTAACTTCACCGAAAGACCATGAACGGATCATGTCTGGCGATGCCAGAGCAATTTTGATCGCATCAAACTCTTCGGTTTTAGTTTGCGCTTTCAGAAACTTTAATAAGTCTTTCACGGATTTGCTCCCGTCGGAGTTAGCACAATCTGGCGCCGGGTTTTACCCCGGCACCAGTGACCTGTTTGAGCGAGAGTTACTCGTCTTCCAGTTCGATGTTGATGCCCAGCGAGCGGATTTCTTTCAACAGTACGTTGAAGGATTCCGGCATGCCCGGTTCCATCTGGTGGTTGCCGTCCACGATGTTTTTATACATCTTGGTACGACCGTTCACGTCATCAGACTTAACGGTGAGCATTTCCTGCAGGGTGTAGGCCGCGCCGTATGCTTCCAGCGCCCACACTTCCATCTCACCGAAGCGCTGACCACCGAACTGCGCCTTACCACCCAGCGGCTGCTGAGTAACCAGGCTATAAGAACCGGTGGAACGAGCGTGCATTTTGTCGTCGACCAGGTGGTTCAGTTTCAGCATGTACATGTAACCCACGGTTACCGGACGTTCGAACTGTTCACCGGTGCGGCCGTCAAACAGAGTGATCTGACCGGAAGTCGGCAGGTCGCCCAGCTGCAGCAGCTCTTTGATTTCAGCTTCTTTCGCACCGTCGAATACCGGCGTTGCGATCGGCATGCCTTTACGCAGGTTTTCAGCCAGACGCAGAACTTCTTCATCGCTGAAGGTATTCAGGTCAACTTTCTGGCGAACGTCAGCGCCCAGATCGTAAGCACGCTGGATGAATTCGCGCAGTTTCGCGACTTCTTGCTGCTGTTTCAGCATGGCGTTGATCTTATCGCCGATACCTTTGGCAGCCATACCCAGGTGAGTTTCCAGGATCTGACCGATGTTCATACGAGACGGTACGCCCAGCGGGTTTAGTACGATATCTACCGGCGTACCGTTAGCATCGTGCGGCATATCTTCGATCGGGTTGATCTTAGAGATAACACCCTTGTTACCGTGACGACCTGCCATCTTATCACCAGGCTGGATACGACGTTTAACGGCCAGGTATACCTTAACAATCTTCAGCACGCCCGGTGCCAGATCGTCGCCTTGGGTGATTTTACGGCGTTTCGCTTCGAGTTTTTTCTCGAACTCGTGTTTCAGTTCGTCATACTGCTCAGCCAGTTGCTCCAGCTGATTTTGTTTCTCTTCGTCGGTCAGGCCCAGTTCCAGCCAGCGATCGCGCGGCAGTTTGTCGAGCTTGTCAGCTTCAACGCCACCGGCAACCAGCACAGCGTAGATACGGCTGAACAGACCAGCTTCGAGGATCTGCAGTTCTTCAGACAGGTCTTTTTTAGCCTGCTTCAGCTGCATCTCTTCGATCTCAAGAGCACGCTTGTCTTTTTCTACGCCGTCACGGGTAAACACCTGAACGTCGATAACGGTACCAGAGACACCGTTCGGTACGCGCAGAGAAGAGTCTTTAACGTCAGACGCTTTCTCACCGAAGATCGCGCGCAGCAGTTTCTCTTCCGGAGTCAGCTGGGTTTCACCTTTCGGGGTTACCTTACCAACCAGAATGTCGCCGCCGGTCACTTCCGCACCGATATAAACGATACCGGATTCATCCAGTTTAGAGAGCGCAGCTTCACCCACGTTCGGGATGTCAGCGGTGATCTCTTCCGGCCCCAGCTTGGTGTCACGGGACACGCATGCCAGTTCCTGAATGTGGATGGTGGTGAAACGGTCTTCCTGGACAACACGCTCGGATACGAGGATGGAGTCTTCGAAGTTGTAGCCGTTCCACGGCATGAACGCTACGCGCATGTTCTGACCCAGCGCCAGTTCACCGAGGTCGGTGGACGGGCCGTCGGCCAGGACGTCGCCGCGTTCAATTGGTTCACCCAGGGACACGCAAGGCATCTGGTTGATGCAGGTGTTCTGGTTAGAACGGGTGTACTTGGTCAGGTTATAGATGTCGATACCTGCTTCGCCCGGGTACATCTCGTCTTCGTTAACTTTGATAACGATACGGGAAGCATCCACGTACTGAACGGTACCGCCACGTTTAGCCACCGCAGTAACACCGGAGTCAACGGCAACAGCACGTTCCATACCGGTACCAACCAGCGGCTTATCAGCGCGCAGAGTCGGAACCGCCTGACGTTGCATGTTCGCACCCATCAATGCACGGTTGGCGTCATCGTGTTCCAGGAACGGGATCAGGGACGCACCGACGGATACCACCTGCTGGGTGGATACGTCCATGTAGTCAACCTGGTCGCGGCTGAACAAGCTGGATTCGCCTTTACTACGGCAGGTAACCAGATCTTCAACAAAGTGGCCTTCGTCATCCAGGTTGGAGTTCGCCTGAGCAATGACGTAGTTACCTTCTTCGATAGCAGACAGGTAATGAATTTCGTCGGTAACAACACCGTCGGTCACTTTACGATACGGGGTCTCGAGGAAACCGTATTCGTTAGTCTGTGCGTACACGGACAGGGAGTTGATCAGACCGATGTTCGGACCTTCAGGCGTTTCGATTGGACATACGCGACCGTAGTGAGTCGGGTGTACGTCTCGAACTTCGAAGCCTGCGCGTTCACGGGTCAGACCGCCTGGGCCGAGTGCGGAGATACGACGTTTGTGCGTAATCTCAGACAGCGGGTTGTTCTGGTCCATAAACTGGGACAGCTGGCTGGAACCAAAGAACTCTTTCACTGCTGCGGAAATCGGCTTGGCGTTGATCATATCCTGAGGCATCAGGGTATCCAGATCGCCCAGAGACAGACGCTCTTTAACCGCACGCTCTACACGCACCAGGCCAACGCGGAACTGGTTTTCCGCCATTTCGCCAACGGAACGGATACGACGGTTGCCGAGGTGGTCGATATCATCGACTTCGCCTTTACCGTTACGGATATCGATGAGCTTCTTCATCACTTCGATGATGTCGTCTTTGCTCAGGATACCGGAACCTTCGATTTCGTCGCGCAGCAGAGAACGGTTGAACTTCATACGACCAACCGCGGACAGATCGTAGCGGTCTTCGGAGAAGAACAGGTTCTCAAACAGGCTTTCAGCCGCTTCACGAGTCGGCGGCTCACCCGGGCGCATCATGCGGTAGATTTCTACCAGCGCGCTCAGACGATCGTTGGTTGGGTCGACGCGTACAGTTTCAGAAATGTACGGACCGTGGTCCAGATCGTTGGTGAACAGCGTTTCGATACGCTTGTGGCCGGACTGGCTCAGTTTAGCCAGCAGATCCAGGCTCAGCTCCATGTTCGCCGGGCAGATCAGTTCGCCAGTCGCTTCGTCGATGTAGTCTTTAGAAGCAACTTTGCCCGCGATGTACTCAACCGGAACTTCGATATGTTTGATATCGTCTTTTTCCAGTTGGCGAATATGGCGCGCGGTAATACGACGGCCTTTCTCAACGTACACTTTACCGTTGGCTTCGATATCGAAGGAGGCGGTTTCACCGCGCAGACGCTCCGGTACCAGCTCCATCTGCAGCTTGTTGTCGCGAATTTCAAAGACCACTTTCTCGAAGAACAGGTCAAGGATCTGCTCAGTGGTGTAATTCAGCGCGCGCAGAATGATGGTTGCAGGCAGTTTACGACGACGGTCGATACGAACGAACAGGTTGTCTTTCGGGTCGAATTCGAAGTCCAGCCAGGAACCACGGTAAGGGATGATACGTGCGTTATACAGGACCTTACCGGAAGAGTGAGTCTTACCTTTGTCACTGTCAAAGAAGACGCCCGGGCTACGGTGCAGCTGAGAAACGATAACACGCTCGGTACCGTTGATAACGAAGGTACCATTGTCGGTCATGAGCGGGATTTCGCCCATGTAGACTTCTTGTTCTTTAATGTCTTTAACGGTGCCTTCCGGCGCTTCGCGCTCGTAGATCACCAGACGCAGTTTCACGCGCAGCGGTGCGGAATACGTCACGCCACGGATCTGACATTCTTTAACATCAAAAACAGGTTCGCCCAGACGGTAGCTGACGTATTGCAGCTCTGAATTACCGCTGTAGCTCTGAATCGGGAATACGGAACGGAAGGCTGCTTCCAGACCATACTGCCCTTCAGGATCTTGCTCGATAAACTTCTGGAACGAGTCAAGCTGGATAGAAAGGAGATAAGGCACATCCAGAACTTGTGGACGTTTACCAAAATCCTTACGAATACGTTTTTTCTCGGTATAGGAGTAAACCATAGGGTTCCTCAGCTCGCTGACAAGTCGACCCATCTGCCCGGAAAGGGCAGTTTTTTATGCAACACTATTTTGTTGACCGGAAAATGGAACACTTTCCGCAATGCCTGTTGCTATCACGCTTAAACCATTTCATTGCGATTTACACAGCCCAGGAACCCTAACCTGTCGCAGTATATTAAGTCGTCGATAGAAACAAGCATTGTGAGGCAAACCAGCAGTCAAACAGTGTGAAATGCTACTGGCGCCTTACAGCGCAAAAAGGCTGGTGACTAAAAAGTCACCAGCCTCAGCCTAATTTCTCAGGCTGCAACCGGAAGGGTTGGCTTATTTAACTTCAACTTCAGCGCCAGCTTCTTCCAGAGATTTTTTCAGAGCTTCAGCGTCGTCTTTGCTGATGCCTTCTTTCAGAGCAGCCGGTGCAGCTTCTACCAGGTCTTTAGCTTCTTTCAGACCCAGGCCAGTCGCGCCACGTACTGCTTTGATAACAGCAACTTTGTTAGCGCCAGCAGCTTTCAGAATTACGTCGAATTCAGTTTTTTCTTCAGCAGCTTCAGCCGGGCCAGCAGCTACAGCTACAGCAGCAGCAGCGGAAACACCGAATTTTTCTTCCATTGCAGAGATCAGCTCAACAACGTCCATTACGGACATAGCGGATACTGCTTCAATGATTTGATCTTTAGTGATAGACATTTAAATTGTTCCTGAATATCAGAATAAGTTTATACGTAAGCGAGTGCTTTACAAAGATAACTGCGATTAAGCAGCTTCTTTCGCATCGCGTACAGCAGCCAGAGTACGAACCAGTTTGCCAGCCGAAGCTTCTTTCATGGTTGCCATCAGGCGTGCAATTGCTTCTTCGTAGGTCGGCAGAGTTGCCAGGCGGTCGATTTGCGACGCCGGGATCAGCTCACCTTCAAAGGCAGCGGCTTTGACCTCAAATTTTGCATTCGCTTTCGCGAACTCTTTGAACAGACGAGCAGCAGCGCCCGGGTGTTCCATAGAGTATGCAATCAGGGTCGGACCAACAAACGTGTCTTTCAGGCACTCGAACGGAGTACCTTCAACGACGCGGCGCAGCAGGGTGTTACGAACAACACGCATGTAAACGCCAGCTTCACGACCTGCTTTACGCAGTTCAGTCATTTTATCTACAGTTACGCCACGGGAATCCGCAACTACTGCAGACAGCGCGCCTTTGGCTACTTCGCTGACTTCAGCAACAATCGCTTGTTTGTCTTGAAGATTTAAAGCCATTAGCTTTGCTCCTGGATGTTTGCCAGAGCTTATGCTCTGGAACTCACTTCACTCTATTCAACGAATAGAGCGTCTTAATACGGTGAGCAGAAACAAGCCAGAGTATCCAAAAATAATCTTAGCGTTCTGTCACCGTCTACGCAGGGGATTAAGTTTCTTACGAAACACCTGCGGTCTTCGACGGAGGCCTGGATAGGCCAGGCTCCAACGAACAAATCTGTTAGCCGCTAACTTTCGTTAGCAAACGTGGGGGTAAGATTGTAGACAAAATCACCGCCCACGTAAAGGCATTAGTTTGCAGAAGCGTTCAGGCCAGCCTGATCTACTGCAACACCTGCACCCATGGTGGTGGAGATGCTAACTTTCTTGATGTACACGCCTTTAGCCTGAGTCGGTTTTGCTTTTTTCAGCGCAACCAGCAGAGCTTCCAGGTTTTCTTTCAGTTTGTCAGCGTCAAAGTCCACTTTACCGATGGTGGTGTGGATGATGCCGTTTTTGTCGTTACGATAACGAACCTGACCAGCTTTAGCGTTCTTAACCGCTTCAGCAACGTTAGGAGTTACGGTACCAACTTTCGGGTTTGGCATCAGGCCGCGCGGGCCCAGAACCTGACCCAGCTGGCCAACAACGCGCATTGCATCCGGGGAAGCAATAACAACGTCAAAGTTCATTTCGCCTTTCTTGATCTGGTCAGCCAGATCTTCCATACCTACCAGCTCGGCGCCTGCAGCTTTAGCAGCTTCAGCGTTCGGGCCCTGTGCAAATACGGCAACGCGAACAGAACGGCCAGTACCGTGCGGCAGTACAGTTGCACCACGTACGTTCTGGTCAGATTTACGAGCATCGATGCCCAGGTTTACAGCAACGTCAACGCTTTCAACGAACTTAGCGGTCGCCAGTTCTTTCAGCAGAGAGATGGCTTCGTTGATGTCGTACTGTTTAGTTGCATCAACTTTCTCACGAATCACGGACATGCGCTTGGTCAGTTTAGCCATTTCTTAGTCCTCCACTACCAGGCCCATGGAACGTGCAGTACCTTCGATGGAGCGAGTCATCGCTTCAATGTCGGCACCAGTCATGTCGGCAGCTTTGGTCTGCGCGATTTCCTGCAGCTGAGCGCGGGAAATTTTACCAACTTTCTCTTTGTTCGGCTTACCGGAGCCGGACTTGATACCAGCCGCTTTTTTCAGCAGAACTGCTGCCGGCGGAGTTTTGGTAACGAAAGTGAAAGAACGGTCAGCGTAAACGGTGATAACAACCGGGATTGGCAGACCTTTTTCCATGGATTCAGTTTTTGCGTTGAACGCTTTGCAGAATTCCATGATGTTAACGCCCTGCTGACCCAGTGCTGGACCAACCGGCGGACTCGGGTTTGCCATACCAGCTGCAACCTGCAGCTTGACGTAGGCTTGTACTTTCTTAGCCATTCTTAAATCCTCAAATTGGGTATTAACGCTTCAGAGAAGCTCCCCGTGATTAAACATCGTTTTACGGGCCAGGCCCATAAAAACAAAAGGCGCGAAATTGTATGCCAATTTCGCGCCCTATGCAACGATTAAATCGCTGCTTTTTTGATCGCCGGCTTACGCCTTCTCAACCTGACCGAAGTCCAGTTCTACCGGAGTCGCACGACCGAAGATAGAAACGGAAACTTTCAGGCGAGACTTCTCGTAGTCCACTTCTTCAACAACGCCGTTAAAGTCAGCAAATGGACCATCGTTGACGCGAACCATTTCGCCCGGCTCAAACAGCGTTTTCGGACGCGGCTTATCGCCAACCTGCTGCAGACGGTTCATGATGGCATCGACTTCTTTGTCGCTGATCGGCGCCGGACGGTCGGAAGTACCGCCGATGAAGCCCATCACACGCGGGACGCTGCGCACCAGGTGCCAGCTCGCGTCGTTCATGACCATCTGAACCAGAACGTAGCCTGGGAAGAATTTGCGTTCGCTTTTGCGACGCTGGCCGCCACGGATTTCAACCACTTCTTCGGTCGGAACCATGACTTCGCCAAACAACTCTTCCATGTTGTGTAATTTGATATGTTCACGCAGCGACGTAGCTACGCGACCTTCAAAACCGGAAAACGCCTGAACGACGTACCAGCGCTTTTTAGGAGCTTCAGACATCTCAGAACCTCAGGCCAGTGATAAAGGATACCAGGCGAACCAGAATACCATCCAGTCCCCACAGGATCAGTGACATTACTGCAGTTACGGCAGCAACAATCAGCGTGGTGTGCAGCGTTTCCTGGCGGGTCGGCCAGATCACTTTGCGGACTTCGGTTCTCGCTTCGCGGGCGAAGGCGACAGTCGCCTTACCTTTTGTCGTTAACAGAGCGACGCCACCGGCAGCAGCGATAAGAATCACAACAGCCAGCGCACGGATCGCCAGCATAATGTCGCGATAAAGGAAGTTGCCTACGATGGCTACGATCAGCAGCACGGCAACGATAACCCACTTCAACGCTTCCAGGCCGCGCCCGCTCCCTTGAGCTTCGGTATTCGCACTCATAAACCAACCTGTCACAAGAATTCAGACAAACATCTTCGCCCCGCGTTAAATGCGAGGCGACCAAACCGAAATGCTCTGCTGCGTTTCGGACTTTACGCCCTCTTCAGAGCCTGTCTCAGCAATGATTATGACAAAAAAAATCACTGATGAGCCAGGTTCTGGTGTGAAAGCGTGCAAAAAGGGCATCAAATGATGCCCTTTTATTGCGCATTGCGTCAAATGTTATCAGCGATTAGCCGAGAACTTTAGCAACC
>NZ_JBPNXF010000021.1:0-28788 GCF_051207495.1 Klebsiella sp. K-3
ATCGTTGGGTAGCCCGGATAAGGCGTAGCCGCCATCCGGGAAGGTTTCCCCGGCTCGCGCTGCGTCGCCGGGCTATTGAACGATGGCCAGGGTTATTTACCGCCCGCCAGTTCGAGGAAGCTACCCGTCACATACGACGCTTTGTCGCTCAGCAGCCAGGCAATGGCCTGAGCGACCTCTTCCGGCTGACCGCCGCGCTGCATCGGTAGCGAACTTTTCACCCGGTCCACGCGTCCCGGTTCGCCGCCGGAGGCGTGCATCTCGGTATAAATCAGCCCCGGACGCACGCCGTTTACCCGAATCCCCTGCGCCGCCACTTCCAGCGCCAGCCCGGTCGTCAGGGTATCTACCGCCCCTTTCGACGCGGCATAGTCAACGTACTCTCCCGGCGCGCCAAGGCGCGAGGCCGCCGACGAAACGTTAACTATCGCCCCGCCCTTGCCGCCATGCCGATGCGACATGCGCTTGACCGTCTCGCGACAGCAAAGAAAGTATCCGGTGACGTTGGTGGCCAGCACGCGGTTAATACGCTCGGCGCTCAGGCTCTCCACCGTACATTGGGTAAACAGGATCCCGGCGTTGTTGACCAACGCCGTCAGCGGTTCGCCCATGCGGTCAACCGCCTCAAACATCGCCATCACCTGCGCTTCATCGCTGATATCCGCCCGCAGCGCCGTGGCTTTGCCGCCAGATTCAACAATGGTATTGACCACTTCGGTGGCGGCTTTAATGTTGTGATGATAATTAACCGCGACGGTATACCCTTCCTGCGCCAGCAGCAGCGCCGTCGCCCGGCCTATGCCGCGGCTCGCGCCGCTAATCAGAGCTATCGCCATACCTTTCCTCCAAAAAATAAAGGCGCCGCAGCGCCTTTAAAAGTTTAGCTAATTCACCACTTACTGGTATTCGCTCATCGGGACGCAGGAGCAGAACAGGTTACGGTCGCCATACACGTCATCCAGGCGTTTTACTGTCGGCCAGTACTTGTTGTGCAACCCAGCCGGGAATACCGCCAGCTCGCGGCTGTACGGATGGTTCCACTCGCCAACCAGCTCACCCTGGGTGTGCGGCGCGTTCACCAGCGGGTTATCTTCCAGCGGCCATTCACCGGCTTTAACGCGATCGATTTCCGCGCGGATCGCCAGCATGGCGTCAATAAAGCGGTCCAGCTCTACCTTGCTTTCAGATTCTGTCGGCTCAACCATCAGCGTCCCGGCAACCGGGAAGGACATGGTCGGCGCATGGAAACCGAAGTCGATCAGGCGCTTAGCAATATCCAACTCGCTTATGCCGGTCTCTTCTTTCAGCGGACGAATATCGAGAATACATTCGTGCGCCACGCGACCATCGCGGCCGGTATACAGCACCGGGTAGGCATCTTTCAGCCGGGTAGCGATATAGTTAGCGTTGAGAATCGCGTTCTGGCTCGCCTGCTTCAGCCCTTCCGCGCCCATCATGCGGATATACATCCAGCTGATCGGCAGGATAGAGGCGCTGCCGAACGGCGCGGCGGAAACCGCGCCCTGACGGGTCAGCATGCCTTCAATCTGTACCACGCTGTGGCCCGGTACAAACGGCGCCAGGTGCGCTTTCACGCCGATAGGGCCCATACCTGGGCCGCCGCCGCCGTGCGGAATGCAGAAGGTTTTATGCAGGTTGAGGTGTGAAACGTCAGCGCCGATAAAGCCCGGAGAAGTGATCCCAACCTGGGCGTTCATATTGGCGCCGTCGAGGTAAACCTGACCGCCGAACTGATGCACTATCTCGCACACTTCACGGATGGTCTCTTCATACACGCCGTGGGTCGACGGATAGGTGACCATGATGCAGGAGAGATTCGCCCCCGCCTGCTCTGCTTTTTCACGCAGATCGGCAAGATCGATGTTGCCGTTTTTGTCGCAGGCAACGACCACCACCTGCATACCCGCCATCTGCGCGGAAGCCGGGTTAGTGCCGTGCGCGGAGCTTGGGATCAGGCAGATATCGCGATGGCCTTCGTTGCGGCTCTCGTGATAGTGGCGAATCGCCAGCAGGCCAGCATACTCGCCCTGCGCGCCGGAGTTCGGCTGCATACAGACGGCGTCATAGCCGGTCAATTTAACCAGCCAGTCAGAAAGCTGGGCGATCATCTGATGATAACCTTCCGCCTGCTCGACCGGGCAGAACGGGTGCAGCTCGGCAAATTCCGGCCAGGTGATCGGGATCATCTCCGCCGCGGCGTTCAGTTTCATGGTACAGGATCCCAGAGGGATCATCGCCTGGTTCAGCGCCAGATCTTTACGCTCCAGCGCGTGCATGTAGCGCATCATCTCGGTTTCGCTATGGTAGCGGTTAAACACCGGATGGGTGAGGATCGCATCGTCGCGCAGCATCGCCGCCGGGATCGAACGGCTATCCAGCGCCACGTCTTTATCCAGGGTATCGATATCCAGACCGTGATCGTCGCCGACGATGGCGCGGAACAGGTTCAGCACATCTTCGCGGGTGGTCGCTTCATCGAGCGTAATGCCAACCGCGCCGTGAATATCGCTACGCAGGTTAATCTGCAGCGCTTCGGCACGCGCCAGCACCGCGGCTTTATCCGCCACTTCGACGCAAAGGGTGTCGAAGTAGTGCGCATGGCGCAGCTTCAGCCCTTTCTTCTGCAGGCCGTCGGCCAGAATGTCGGTCAGGCGATGAATGCGGCCAGCGATACGTTTCAGGCCCGCCGGGCCGTGGAAAACCGCGTACAGGCTGGCGATGTTGGCCAGCAGAACCTGCGAGGTACAAATGTTGGAGTTCGCTTTCTCGCGGCGGATATGCTGCTCGCGAGTCTGCATCGCCATGCGCAGCGCGGTATTACCCGCCGCATCTTTCGATACGCCGATAATACGGCCCGGCATGGAGCGTTTGAATTCATCTTTCGCCGCGAAGAAGGCCGCGTGCGGGCCGCCATAGCCCATCGGCACGCCGAAACGTTGAGCGGAACCGAAGACAATATCGGCGCCCTGCTTGCCCGGCGCCGTCAGCAGCACCAGCGCCATAAAGTCAGCGGCGACGCTGACAATCACTTTGCGCGCTTTCAGCTCGGCGATAAGTTTACTGTAATCGTGGATTTCACCGGTGGTGCCAACCTGCTGCAGCAGCACGCCAAAGACATCCTGGTGATCGAGCACTTTGTCGGCGTCATCGACAATCACGTCGAAGCCAAAGGTTTCCGCGCGGGTGCGAACCACATCCAGCGTTTGTGGATGAACGTCGGCGGCAACGAAGAAGCGGTTGGCGTTCTTCAGTTTGCTCACGCGTTTGGCCATCGCCATCGCTTCGGCGGCGGCGGTGGCTTCATCAAGCAGCGAAGCGGAAGCGATATCCAACCCGGTCAGATCCAGTGTCACCTGCTGGAAGTTGAGCAGTGATTCCAGACGGCCCTGGGATACTTCCGGTTGGTAAGGGGTGTAGGCGGTGTACCAGCCCGGGTTTTCCAGCATGTTGCGCTGAATGACCGGCGGTAGTTGCACGGCGGTGTAGCCCATGCCGATGTAAGACTTGAAGCGCTTGTTGCGACCGGCGATCGCCTTCAGCTCCGCCAGCGCGGCGAATTCGGTAGTCGCGTCGCCCACCTGTGGTGGGGTCGCCAGCTGGATATCCTGCGGCACAATCTGGCCAATCAGGGCGTTAAGCGAATCCGCGCCGACGGTCTTCAGCATCTCTTGCTGCTGCTGAGCGTCCGAGCCAATGTGACGTTCAATAAAGGCGTCGCGGTTTTCAAGCTGACTTAAAGTCTGAGTCATGAGCGATGGTTCCTGAAACGTGCGGTGAATGTGTTTTCTCCCTCTCCCTTAGGGAGAGGGCTGGGGTGAGGGTATTATCGGTTCCCCTCACCCTTCCCTCTCCCCACAGGGGAGAGGGTAAAGGCTTATTCGTCTTCTAACAGAGCTTCATAGGCGGTCGCATCCAGCAGCGCGGCAACCTGCGCTTCGTCGCTGGCTTTAATTTTGAAGATCCAGCCGTCGGCATACGGGTCGCTGTTGACCAGTTCCGGAGAGTCGTTCAGCTCTTCGTTGACGGCAACGATTTCACCGCTAATCGGCGCGTAGATATCAGAAGCCGCTTTCACAGATTCGGCAACGGCGCAATCGGCGCCCGCTTCAACGGTGGCGCCCACTTCCGGCAGGTCAACGAAAACCATGTCGCCAAGCAGCTCCTGCGCGTGCTCGGTGATCCCAACGGTATAGGTACCGTCCGCTTCTTTACGCAGCCACTCGTGTTCTTTGCTGTATTTCAGTTCTGCTGGTACGTTGCTCATCAATTCATCTCCAAAAAAGGGAAATCACACAATGGCTTTGCCATTGCGTACAAAACCAGGTTTAGTCACTTTTACCGGCATTTCACGGTTACGAATTTGCACCACCGCGGTTTCGCCAATCCCGGCCGGTACGCGAGCCAGCGCGATGCTGTAGCCCAGCGTCGGCGAGAAGGTGCCGCTGGTGATAATGCCTTCTTTTTGATTACCGTCGCTATCGGTAAAACGTACCGGCAGGCCGCCGCGCAGGACGCCTTTCTCGGTCATCACCAGGCCAACCAGCTGCTCGGTGCCTTTTTCGCGCTGCATTTCCAGCGCTTCGCGGCCGATGAATTTACGATCGGCGGGCTCCCAGGCGATAGTCCAGCCCATGTTCGCCGCCAGCGGCGAGACGCCTTCATCCATCTCCTGGCCATACAGGTTCATCCCGGCTTCCAGGCGCAGAGTATCGCGCGCGCCAAGACCACACGGCTTAACGCCGGCGTCCAGCAGACCGCGCCAGAAATCCGCCGCCTGCTCGTTCGGCATAGCGATTTCATAACCCGCTTCGCCGGTATAACCGGTGGTGGCGATAAACAGGTCGCCGGCCTGTACGCCGAAGAACGGCTTCATGCCTTCCACGGCCTGGCGCTGAGCGTCGGTGAACAGCGTCGCCGCCTTCGCTTTCGCCTGCGGACCCTGCACCGCGATCAGCGACAGATCGTCGCGAACGGTGATTTCAAGACCGTAAGGTTCGGCTTGTTCGGAAATCCAGGCGAGGTCTTTTTCACGAGTGGCGGAGTTAACAACGAGGCGGAAATAATCTTCAGAAAGGAAATAAACAATCAGGTCATCGATGACGCCGGCGGAAGCGGTTAGCATGCCGGTGTAGAGCGCTTTGCCTGGGGTGGTAAGCTTCGCCACATCGTTTGCCAGCAAATAGCGCAAGAACTCTCTGATCCGGCTGCCGTGGAAATCGACGATGGTCATATGCGACACATCGAACATCCCTGCATCGCCGCGCACCGCGTGGTGCTCATCAATCTGGGACCCGTAATGCAGCGGCATCATCCAGCCATGGAAATCCACCATGCGAGCGCCGCACAGCGTGTGTTGTTCATACAACGGAGTCTGTTGAGCCATCTTTTCCTCATCGAATAAAACGGAACCAGCCACGATATTGTCGGCGATTTTGCGCCACGAAATCCGGCGACGGCACCGCTTACGGACACCGACGCAAACGTTCTCTTTTGCCTGAACTTACCACCGAACCCGGTGCTAAACCATAAGGTAAATCAGGACATCACATTAGCTTATGACCAAAGCGCGCCGGAAAGCCTACAGAGTTATTGACTGGAAAAAAGCGATTTATGCCACATAAAATTAACATGATGAGCCAACCAGTCAGGTGATGATGGTGTTTTATGCGATTTTACGGGCCTAATTTCTTTAACAAAAAAAAGAGCGCATTAATAAAACTAATGCGAAATAAGAGGTGAAATTAGAATATTTCAAATGAGGGAGAAAACCCGGCGCGCAGGCCGGGTAAAAGAAGTGTGACGGGGTTAACGTAACCAGGCGGGGAGATCGTTAAGGCCCATCGCCTGACGAATCAGCTGCGGTTTTACGCCAGGCAGCGAATCGGCCAGTTTGAGCCCCATGTCGCGGAGGAATTTCTTCGCCGGATGGCTGCCGGAGAACATTTCGCGGAACCCCTGCATACCCGCCAGCATCAGCGCGGCGCTGTGCTTGCGGCTGCGCTCATAGCGGCGCAGGTACAAATGCTGACCGATATCTTTACCCTGCGCGTGCAGGCGCTTCAGCTCGTCGATAAGTTCGGCGGCGTCCATAAAGCCAAGGTTTACCCCCTGCCCGGCCAGCGGATGAATAGTGTGGGCGGCATCGCCAACCAGCGCCAGACGATGGGCGGCGAACTGACGCGCGTAGCGTCCGGTCAGCGGGAAAACCTGCCGATCGCTTTCAAGCTGGCAAAGGCCAAGGCGATTATCAAAAGCGATGTTCAGCGCCTGGTTAAACGCGGCTGCATCGGCCTGCTGCATCCGCTGCGCCTCCTCCGGCGACAGCGACCAGACGATCGAGCACAGATGCGGATCGCTAAGCGGCAGGAAGGCCAGAATGCCTTCGCCGTGAAACGCCTGACGCGCCACCGCCTGATGCGGCTCGGTGGTACGTATCGTCGCCACCAGCGCATGATGGCGATAGTCCCAGAAGGTCAGTGGAATATCGGCTTTATTGCGCAGCCACGAATTGGCGCCATCGGCGCCGACCACCAGCCGCGCGGTCAGCATGCTGCCGTCCTGCAGGCTCAGGAAGGCTTCGTTTTCGCCCCACGCCACCTGCTGCAGCTGCGCAGGCGCCAGCAGGGTAACGTCAGCACAGCGCTGCGCCTTCTGCCACAGCGCGTGATGCACCACGGCATTTTCAATAATATGGCCCAGATGGCTAAAGCCCATGCTCTGGTCATCGAAGCTAATGCGGCCAAAGCTATCTTTGTCCCACACTTCCATGCCGTGATAGCAGCTGGCGCGCTGGGCGATGATTTCGCTCCAGACGCCCAGCTTATCCAGTAGCTTTTCGCTGGCGGCATTAATAGCCGAAACGCGCAGCGCCGGCGGCGCATCGGCGTCAAGAGGCTGCGGCGCCGCTTGTTCCAGCACCGCGACGCGCAGGCCGCTGCCCTGTAAACCACAGGCCACCGCCAGTCCCACCATTCCGCCGCCAACAATGGCAACATCAACACTTTGCACGTTCTACTCCTTAACGGGGAACCCAACCGAGGGTACGCTGCGCCAGCGCATCGCGCGCCGGGGTAAATAATTCCATCGCCATTAGCCCGACGTTGCGCCCCGCCACCAGCGGCGCCCAACGGTTGGCAAAGAGATGCACCAGCCCATCGGTCACGCCGATGGTGGCGGCTTTATCATCCGCTCGCCGCGCCTGATAACGGCACAGCAGGGAATAATTGCCCACATCCTCGCCGAGCGCGTGGGCATCGGCAAGCATTTCAGCCAGGCTCATCACGTCGCGCAGACCGAGATTAAAGCCCTGCCCGGCGATCGGGTGTAATGTCTGCGCCGCGTTGCCGACCAGCGCCAGACGGTGCGACACCGAACGGATAGCGGTAGTTAACGCCAGCGGATAGACGCTACGCTTACCGGCATGGGTAATGCGCCCCAGCCGCCAGCCGAACGCCTGCTGTAATTGCTGGCAAAAACGTTCGTCAGACCAGCTCAGCACCTCGTCGCGCCGCGACTGCGGATGGCACCACACCAGCGAACAGCGCCCTTGCGACATCGGCAGCATCGCCAGCGGACCATGCTCGGTAAAGCGTTCGAAGGCGCGGCCTTCGTGCGGCAACGCGGTGCTAACGTTGGCGATAATCGCCAGTTGCTCATAGGGCTGCTGCTGCCAGCTAATGCCGCAGCGCGCGCCCAGCGACGAACGCGAACCATCTGCCGCCACCAGCAGCTTACCGTTGATCGTTTCGCCGCTATCAAGGGTGAGGCTGACGCTGTCCTGGCTGCGGTTGACCGCTTCCACTTTCGTCGGACAGTGCAGGGTGACGCCCGGCGCCTCGCGCAGCAGGCTAAACAGCCGCTGGCCGACATCGTGGAGTTCAACCACCTGCCCCAGCGCCGACAGGCCGTAATCGGCCGCCGCCAGGTTTACAAAACCGGCATGGCCGCGGTCGCTGACGTGTACCCGCTGGATAGGCGTCGCTCGTTTAGCAAGGTTCTGCCAGATACCGATGCGCGCCAGCTGCTGGCAGGTGCCCGCAGCCAGGGCGATCGCCCGATCGTCAAAACCTGGGTGGCGTGACGACGCCGGATCCTGCGCTTCAATCAGATGAACCGGCAGCGCACCGCCGGTCAAACGGGAGATGGCCAGCGCGAGCGTCGCGCCGGTCATCCCGCCGCCGACAATCAGCACGCTCATGACTGGCACGCCGCCGCCATCAGCGCCTCGATCTCATCCGCCTTCTTCACCACGCTGGCGGTGAGATTTTCGTTGCCATCTTCGGTAATCACGATGTCATCTTCAATACGAATACCGATGCCGCGATATTGCGCCGGTACGTCGGCGTCGGTGGCGATATACAGCCCCGGCTCGACGGTCAACACCATTCCCGGTTCCAGTACCCGCGAACGGTCGGTGTCGTAATTACCGACATCGTGCACATCCAGACCCAACCAGTGGCTCAGGCCATGCATAAAGTACGGGCGGTGGGCGTTGTTGGCGATAAGCTCGTCAATCTCGCCTTTCAGGATCCCCAGCCGCACCAGGCCGGTAATCATAATGCGCACCACTTCCTGATTAACTTCATAAATAGAGGTACCCGGACGATACAGCTCCAGCGCGGTTTCCAGCGATTCCAGCACGATGTCGTAGATTTCACGCTGCGGTTTAGTGAATTTACCGTTAATCGGGAAGGTGCGGGTGATATCGCCCGCATAGCCGCGGTATTCACAGCCGGCGTCAATCAGCACTAAATCGCCATCACGCAGTTCGGATTCGTTTTCGGTGTAGTGCAGGATGCAGGCGTTTTCGCCGCCGCCAACGATGGTGTTATAAGACGGGAAACGCGCGCCATGGCGGTTGAATTCATGGAGAATTTCGCCTTCCAGCTGATATTCGAACATGCCTGGGCGGCATTTTTCCATCGCCCGGGTATGGGCAAGGGCGGAAATCTCGCCGGCGCGGCGCATTACTTCCAGCTCTTCCGCGGATTTAAACAGGCGCATTTCATGCACCACAGGCCGCCAGTCGATGACGGAGTTCGGCGCCTGCAGGTTCTGACGTGAACCTTTACGCAGTTTTTCGAGGGCGTTAAACACAATTTCATCGGCATAGGCATATTCGCCCTGGGCGAAATAGATAGCATCCAGGCCGTTGAGCAGTTGATACAGCTGCTGGTTGATTTCGCTAAACGCCAGCGCGCGATCGACGCCGAGTTTCCCCGGCGCGGCATCCTGTCCCAGACGGCGGCCAAACCAGATTTCCGCCGTCAGATCGCGAACGCGGTTAAACAGCACGCTATGGTTGTGCGTGTCATCGCTTTTGATCAGCACCAGCAGCGCTTCCGGTTCATTGAAGCCGGTGAAGTACCAAAAATCGCTGTTCTGCCGGTAGGGATATTCCGAATCTGCGCTGCGTACCGCTTCCGGCGCGGCAAAAATCAGCGCCGCGCTGCCCGGCTGCATCTGCGCCAATAATGCCTGGCGACGAGAAAGAAACTCCTGCTGTGTCATGACGCCCCCTGAATGTCGTTTTTTATTTAGTGTAACGTTGGCTTGCGTACTTCCGGTGCGGTTGGCTGCTGGCGCGCAAAGGTATCGTGGCACAGTAACGCGGCGACGCGTACGTACTCAATAATCTCTTCGAGAGACATCTCCAGCTCTTCCTGGTCTTCATCTTCGTCGTAGCCGAGTTGCGCAATGTTACGCAGATCATCGATGGCTTCGCCGGTCTCATCCTTCACTTTATCCAGCTTCGGCTGGGTCACGCCAAGGCCTAACAGGAAATGGTTAACCCAGCCCGCCAGCGCGTCGGCGCGGTCGAAAACGCTGACGTTGTCGCCTTCCGGCATATACAGCTGGAACAGAAAGCCGTCATCTTCCAGCGAGTCGCTGGTGGCGGAATGCATGCTACGCAGCGCCTGGGCCAGTTCATGACCAAAGGCAAGACCTTCGTTGGTCAGGTCATGCACCAGCGGCTGCCAGCTGCTGTCGGTGTTGCCGCCGCAGAGGATGCCGCTTATCAAACCGTGCATTTCGGCCGGGGTTAATCCCACCCCTTGTTGGTTCAGTAACTGGTCTACATCGTTGTAACCAGGCATTTCGTTCTGTATAGACATGCGCATTCGTCATCGTTGGGAGGAATATTCATGATATGCTACCACTTTGGACCCTGGTGAACCAGAAAAGGGCTTGTATCCCCGCACCAGGGTAGCTATAGTGTCGCCCCTTCGCAGAGCCGGGCTCGGACGTGAAGGCAGCGCAGTCAATCAGCAGGAAGGTGGCATGTCTGCACAACCCGTAGATCTCCAAATTTTTGGCCGTTCACTGCGAGTGAATTGCCCGCCTGAACAAAGGGATGCCCTGAATCAGGCAGCTGAAGACCTTAATCAGCGGTTGCAAGATTTAAAAGAACGCACTAGAGTCACAAATACTGAGCAGCTGGTCTTCATCGCCGCGTTGAACATCAGCTATGAGTTGACTCAGGAAAAAGCGAAGACCCGCGACTACGCCTCCAGTATGGAACAGCGCATTCGCATGCTTCAGCAGACCATCGAACAGGCATTGCTTGAGCAAGGTCGCATAAGCGAAAGACCGGGGTCGAAGTTTGAATAACACTTTGCAGTTAACTGTGTTAGAGTAATCGCAAGAACAAAATTTCTCTGAGATGTTTGCAAGCGGGCCAGTCCCCTGAGCCGATATTTCATACCACAAGAATGTGGCGCTCCACGGTTGGTGAGCATGCTCGGTTCGCCCGAGAAGCCTTAAAACTGTGACGACGCATTCACCTTGAACCAAGGGTTCAAGGGTTACAGCCTGCGGCGGCATCTCGGAGATTCCCTTCTTAAGTTCGCATTATCCCCTCAACGTTGTTTTCGGCCTGTGCCGCCCTGTATTACACTTTCCCGTATCGTTTCGCCTGCTCGTAATGAGACCAGCATGACTATACAGCCCGATATCCCGCTCTCCAGACAGCAAATTCGCCAGCAGATCCGCGAGCGTAGACGCGCGCTTAGTGCCGAACAGCAGCAGCGCTTCGCCCTGCAGGCCGCTGAGCGAATGATGGCGTATCCGCCCGTCGTTCTCGCTCATACCGTAGCGCTGTTCCTCTCCTTCGACGGCGAGCTGGACACCCAACCGCTGATTGAGCAATTGTGGCGTGCAGGCAAGCGGGTTTATCTGCCGGTACTGCATCCGTTTAGCCCCGGCAATCTGCTGTTTTTATATTACCATCCGCAAAGCGAGCTGATTTTTAATCGCCTTAAGATTTACGAACCAAAGCTCGACGTGCGCGACGTCCTGCCGCTGGCCGAGCTCGATGTGCTGATTACCCCGCTGGTCGCCTTCGATGCCAGCGGTCAACGCCTGGGGATGGGCGGCGGTTTCTACGATCGTACCTTACAAAACTGGCAGCAGTATCGCCTGCAGCCGGTAGGCTACGCCCACGACTGCCAGCAGGTGGACACCCTGCCGATCGAACAGTGGGATATACCGCTGCCGGCGGTGATTACGCCAGGCAAAACCTGGCGCTGGTAGATAGGTGCGCGAGTTCGAGAGTTGCGCCCGGAAGGCGTTAAAAAAATACGGGCAGGTACCAGACCTGCCCGCGAGGCAACAACAAATTAGTACAGCAGACGGGCGCGGATGGTGCCCGGGATCGCTTTCATCGCCAGCAGCGCCTGCTGCGCGACGTCGCCGTCGGCTTCGATATCAATTACCACGTAGCCCATCTGCGGAGTCGTTTGCAGATACTGGGCGGCGATGTTGATATTCTGCGCGGCGAAAATCTGGTTAAGCGCCGTCAGGATGCCCGGTCGGTTTTCATGAATATGCAGCAGACGGCGTCCGCCGTGCAGCGGCAGAGAAACCTCCGGGAAGTTCACCGCCGACAGCGTAGAACCGTTGTCGGAATACTTCGCCAGCTTGCCTGCCACTTCCAGACCAATGTTCTCTTGCGCTTCCTGAGTTGAACCGCCGATATGCGGCGTCAGGATCACGTTATCGAATTCGCACAGCGGAGAGTTAAACGGATCGCTGTTGGTCGCCGGTTCCGTCGGGAAGACGTCGATGGCCGCGCCGGCCAGGTGTTTACGCGACAGCGCATCGCACAGCGCCGGGATATCGACCACCGTGCCGCGAGAGGCGTTGATCAGCAGCGCGCCCGGTTTCATCAGCGCCAGCTCTTCCGGCCCCATCATATTTTTGGTGGAGGCGTTTTCCGGCACGTGCAGGCTAACAACATCGCTCATGTTCAGCAGGTCGGAGAGGTGCTGAACCTGCGTGGCGTTACCCAGCGGCAGTTTGTTTTCGATATCATAAAAATAGACGTGCATCCCCAGCGATTCCGCCAGAATGCCGAGCTGGGTGCCGATATGGCCGTAACCGATAATCCCCAGTTTTTTGCCGCGCGCTTCAAAGCTGCCTACCGCTTGCTTATTCCACACGCCGCGATGCGCCTTGGCGTTAGCTTCCGGCACGCCGCGCAGCATCAGCAGCAGCTCGCCGATGACCAGCTCAGCCACCGAACGGGTGTTCGAGAATGGGGCGTTAAATACCGGGATACCGCGCTTCGCCGCCGCATCCAGATCGACCTGGTTGGTGCCGATACAGAAACAGCCCACCGCCACCAGTTTTTCCGCCGCGGCGAAGATCTCTTCAGTCAGATGAGTACGGGAACGCAGGCCGATAAAATGGGCATCACGGATCGACGCTTTCAGCTCTTCAGTATCGAGCGCGCCTTTGTGAAATTCGATGTTGGTGTAACCTGCCGCACGAAGGTTATCGATTGCTTTTTGATGCACGCCTTCAACGAGCAGAAATTTAATCTTGTCTTTTTCCAGTGATACCTTAGCCATTTCCCCGTCCTGTTTTTATTGGTACTGATGTCGTGCTGAACAAAAACTCTTCCAGCAACATATCAAAAAAAACTATCGCGGCAATATGAACGTTTGCCTCGCCGACCTGAAGAAATATCACGTTGAAGCAAAAGACAGGACAAAACACCAGAAAGAGAATAGATGGCAGATTGTTACTCAGAAAGGTTACGTAAATGTGACACAAGTCACCAAATTAAGGCCATAGAAAAAAATTTAGGGGGAAGCGCGAAACTTCCCCCCGATCGTCTTATTTGTTGACGATGGTCTTCACGCCGTCGGCGGTACCGATCAGCGCCACGTCGGCGCCGCGGTTGGCGAACAACCCGACGGTCACCACGCCCGGAATACCGTTAATGGCGTTTTCCAGCGCGATAGCGTCAAGAATTTCCAGTCCGTGTACATCGAGGATCACGTTACCGTTATCCGTCACCACGCCCTGACGATATTCCGGGCGGCCGCCCAGCTTCACCAGCTGACGCGCGACGGCGCTGCGCGCCATCGGGATCACTTCAACCGGCAGCGGGAAGTTGCCGAGGATATCAACCTGCTTGGAGGCGTCGGCGATGCAGATAAACTTATCGGCAACCGAGGCGATGATCTTCTCGCGGGTCAGCGCCGCGCCGCCGCCTTTGATCATCTGCATGTGGCCGTTAATTTCATCCGCGCCGTCAACGTAGATGCCGAGGCGGTCAACGGAGTTAAGGTCGAATACCGGAATACCGAGGCTTTTCAGCTTCTCGGTAGAAGCGTCGGAGCTGGATACCGCGCCTTCGATCTGCCCTTTCATGGTCCCCAGCGCATCAATAAAATGCGCCGCCGTGGAGCCGGTGCCGACACCCACAATGGTGCCCGGTTGTACATATTGCAGCGCTGCCCAGCCGACTGCTTTTTTCAGTTCATCCTGCGTCATGATTATCGTCCGAGATGTGAATACTTACCGCGCATTATAGAACATCGACGGATGAATTGTCCCTGCGATGGCGATCACACATCTGAGCAGACCATTTTCGTCTTTATCAAAAACAAATTTATGTCATAGTGCGGGTTAACGAAAAGTTATGGGGGTACGCCAGAATAATGAAACGACCGGACTACAGAACATTACAAGCGCTGGATGCGGTGATTAGGGAACGTGGGTTTGAGCGCGCCGCGCAGAAGCTATGCATTACACAGTCCGCCGTCTCACAGCGTATCAAACAGCTGGAAAACATGTTTGGCCAACCGCTGCTGGTGCGTACCGTGCCGCCGCGCCCGACCGAGCAGGGGCAAAAACTGTTGGCTCTGCTGCGCCAGGTTGAGCTACTGGAAGAAGAGTGGCTTGGCGATGAGCAGACCGGCTCCACGCCGCTGCTGCTGTCGTTGGCGGTCAACGCCGACAGTCTGGCGACCTGGCTGCTGCCGGCGCTGGCCAACGTGTTATCCGACTCCCCTATCCGCCTCAATCTGCAGGTTGAAGATGAAACCCGCACCCAGGAGCGCTTGCGTCGTGGGGAAGTGGTCGGCGCGGTGAGTATTCAGCCGCAGGCGCTGCCAAGCTGCCTGGTCGATCAACTCGGTGCGCTCGATTACCTGTTCGTCGCCTCGAAGGAATTTGCGCAACGCTATTTCCCTAACGGGGTAACGCGTTCTGCGCTGCTGAAAGCGCCGGTGGTCGCCTTCGATCATCTCGACGATATGCACCAGGCGTTCCTGCAGCAAAACTTCGACCTGCCGCCGGGTAGCGTGCCCTGCCATATCGTCAACTCGTCGGAGGCCTTCGTGCAGCTGGCGCGTCAGGGCACTACCTGCTGTATGATCCCGCACCTGCAGATCGAGAAAGAACTGAAGAGCGGCGAGCTTATCGACCTGACGCCGGGGCTGTTCCAGCGCCGAATGCTCTACTGGCACCGCTTTGCGCCGGAAAGCCGCATGATGCGCCGGGTGACCGATGCGCTTATTGATTACGGCCACAAGGTGCTGCGCCAGGATTAAACGGCGGGCATAAAAAAAGCCACTTCACTGAAGTGGCTTTTTTGTCGCTGCGGCTTACTGAGCCGGTTTCGGCGCTTCAGCTGGTTTCGCCGGCGCGGCAGGCGCGGCGGCCTGTGCTGGCTGCAGTTCAAAGACCACGTCAACCTGATCATCAAACTGGATGGTCGCCTGCTCGTAGGTTTCCTGGGCGGAGACCGGCGCGGCGTCAGCCGCCTTCATCATGCGAACCATCGGGCTCGGCTGATAGTTGGAAACATGGTAACGCACGCTATAGACCGGCCCCAGCTTGCTGTGGAAGCCAGCAGCCAGCTCCTGCGCCTGATGCACCGCATCATCGATAGCCGCTTTACGCGCTTTATCTTTATAGGCGTCAGGTTGCGCAACGCCCAGCGATACGGAACGAATTTCGTTCAGCCCCGCTTTCAGCGCGCCGTCCAGCAGGCCATTCAGCTTATCGAGCTGACGAAGGGTAACTTCAACGGTACGCACCGCGCGATAGCCCTTGAGGATGCTTTTCCCGTTCTGATAGTCGTAATCAGGTTGGGTACGCAGGTTTGCCGAGCTGATATCCTTTTTGGCAATGCCGCTCTTTTCAAGGAAAGAGAGATATTGCGCAACGCGATCGTCAGCCTGTTTTTTTGCCGATGCCGCATCTTTTGCCGCGACGTTAACTTCAATCGCCAGAGTGGCGATATCCGGAACCGCTGCAACGCTTGCTGTGCCTGAAGTCACAATGTGCGGGCCATCCGGCAATTCATTTGCCTGCGCCGCCATCGTGCTGAATCCGAGTGCTGCCGCCAGGGCTAAGACTTTTAACTTCACTGTCGTTTCTCCATCTTGCTTAGGTCGCCCATTTTAAGGACGCATGCCAGCTAGCTTAGCGCTTACGCGCGGAAAGTCCATCGGACTAAGCCTGGTTGATGAGCATCTGTATATGTTGCAGGCCATCTTTTGCCAACTGCAGGGCGATAAACCACATCACCAGCCCGACAAGCACGTTGATGATTCGCTGCGCCCGCGCGGTACGTAAACGCGGCGCCAGCCACGCGGCCAGCAGCGCCAGGCCGAAGAACCATAAGAATGACGCGCTAATCGTCCCCAGCGCGAACCAGCGTTTAGGCTCGACCGCCAACTGTCCGCCGAGGCTTCCGAGCACCACAAAGGTATCGAGATACACATGAGGGTTAAGCCAGGTCACCGCCAGCATGGTGACGATAATTTTCCAGCGCCCTTGCTTCATGACCTCGGCGCTGGCCAGCTCGAGATTATTGCTCATCGCCGTCTTCAGCGCGCCGAAGCCATACCATAACAAGAAGGCGACACCGCCCCAGGTAACCAACGCCAGCAGCCACGGCGACTGCATCAGCAGCGCGCTACCGCCGAAAATACCGGCGCAGATCAACACCAGATCGCTAAGCGCGCACAACAGCGCAATCATTAAATGATACTGACGGCGGATCCCCTGATTCATCACGAAAGCGTTTTGCGGCCCGAGCGGCAGGATCATCGCCGCACCCAGCGCAAGCCCTTGAAAGTAATAAGATAGCATCGTTTAATTTTCCGGTTTCATCGTTAATGCCGGAGAATATAGCGCGTCGTCATCATTAGCGGAAATTGATAATTTTAATCATTAATAAGTAAAGCTAATACACAAAGACAAAAAAAAGACCGGCGGTGCCGGTCTTGTGTCATTGCAGGTAGAAATTACTGCGCTTTTTCCTGCTGATTTACCATGTGTACGTCCATCTGCGGATACGGGAAGCTGATGCCGTTAGCGTCGAAATCACGCTTAATGCGCTCCAGCACGTCCCAGTAGACGTTTTGCAGGTCGCTGCTTTTGCTCCATACGCGAACCACGAAGTTTACCGAAGAGGCGCCCAGTTCATTAAGGCGAACGGTCATTTCGCGATCGCGCAGAATGCGGTCATCGGATTCGATAATCGCGGTCAGCAGTTGTTTCACCTTATCGATATCGGCATCGTAGGAGACGCCGATAATAAACTCATTACGGCGCGCCGGCTCACGGGAGAAGTTAATGATATTGCCAGCGATGATTTTGCCGTTCGGCACCACCACGATTTTGCCATCGACGGTACGCAGAGTAGTGGAGAAAATCTGCACGTTCTGCACGGTGCCCGCGATGCCGCCGAGATCGACATATTCACCGGCGCGGAACGGGCGGAACATCACCAGCAGTACGCCTGCGGCAAGGTTCGACAATGACCCCTGCAGCGCCAGACCCACGGCCAAACCGGCGGCGCCCAGCACGGCAATCACTGAGGCGGTCTGCACGCCAACGCGGCCCAGGGCGGCAATCAGCGTAAAGGCGATAATCGCGTAGCGCACCAGCGCGGAGAGAAAATCGGCGACAGTTGCGTCTATCTTACGCGCCAGCATCAGACGGTTGACGGTGTTAGAAACGATGCGCGCCACGATCATCCCGATGATCAGGATAACGATAGCGGCAACGATGTTGACGGCATAGCTCAGCAGCAACTCCTGGTTGCGCGCCAGCCAGGTCCCGGCATGGTTGATGCTATCGACAACGTTCAAATCTTCCATTTAGTAATCCTTGGGTCATATCAAAAAAAAGCAAATGAGATCATTCTCACGAAAATGACCTTTTAAAGGTAAACAAAAACCACCGAAGATGCCATTTCTCAATCTGATCCAGATGAAACTAACGCAGCATTACGCTTGCGCAGGACGATCCACCATCCGCAAAAAACCGCTGACTAATGCCTCTTTGCGCTCGAACGCCCTGGCGATTTCACTGACGACTTTACCGCTGCCGGCATTCTTCCAGGCAACGGAGAGCGGCGAAGGCTGGCGGGGGTTGGCGACCGCACGGGCCACCAGCGCGCCGGACTCCAGGTAAGCGCGACACATCCGCTCCGGCAAAAAGCCGACCCCCAGGCCGCTAAGATGGCAGGCCAGCTTGGTGCTGAGATCCGGCACCTTGATCTCTTTTTGCCCGTTGAGCAGCCAGGCGACACGACGCGTCAGAGTCCGCGATGTATCTTCAATATTAATTGCCGGATAGCGGCGTAGCGCATCGTCGGAGAGCACCGCCGCGGGATGAGTGGCAAGGGGATGATTCTGCGCCACCACAAACTGCCAGCGAATATCGCCGAGCGGCAATAAAGAGATATTGTTGGACAGGGATTCCGAGCCGGTGACGCCAATCGCCAGCTGGAAATCGTCGTATAGCAAAGAGTCCCAGACTCCCATATAGACCTGGCGGGAAAGCTGAAAGCGGGTAAAGGGAAACTGCTGATGTAGCCAGGTCAGAAGATCCGCGGCGCTCTGCGGCTGATACAGAAGATTATTGATAACGATATTAACCTGTCTTTCGACGCCGGCATTAATCTGCTGGAGTTCATCGGGCATCACGTCGAGCCAGTTCAACCACTGCCGACAGTGCTCAAGCAGATGTTGCCCGGCCAGCGTCAGGCTTACCGATCGGGTCGTGCGTAAGAAGAGCTGCGTTGCCACCTGCTCTTCCAGCGTTTTGATACGATAGCTAATCGCCGCTGGCGTTTTGTGCAGCAGACTGGCCGCGCGGGAGAAACTCCCGGTCTCGGCGACCTGTATAAACGTGCGGATGGTTTCCTGATCGAGCATGCGTTCTCCTTGAATCCACTCTCTGTAACCAGTGCTGCGCGAATGCCATCCCCAGCAGGGTATCAGCCCCAGAAGTATGACCTACCGCCAGCAAACGCTGAATTGCCCGCTTGGGATCGCCTGTCGACTGCAGCCCGCGCATCACCTTAACCACCGGCAGCGAAAACTCGCCGCGCCTGGCGCTATTCAGATAGCTACAGCTTACCGAAGTTGTCAGCGAGGTAAGTTGATCCGCCGGGGGGATAAACGCGTGCAGGCGGTCAGAAAAACCGGCGCCGTGCAGCACCGCCAGCATCCCGGCGAGCATATCATCGCCGCTGGGGGTTAATCCTGGCCCGTTGCCAATCAGCCATTCCCAGTCCGGGCGCTCGCCGCGCCGCCAGCGCTCAAGCGCGCCCATAATAGATGAATAAAACGGCCTATCCGCCAGCGGCTGATTGAGCGCGGCGCATAGTCCGCTCTGGCATGAATAAGCCGAAAGATTGAGAAGAAACGAGCGGCCGACGGGAAAGCGAAGTTTGAGCGTCCGACGCGGGCGGATGGCAACGCCCTCACCCCACAACAAGCACCCTTGCTTAACCAGCCGCGGAAGATTAGCCAACTGCGCAAACTCGGTGCTGCTAAATAGAATACCCGTCGGGCCAATACCTTTACCGTAGCGAAACAGCGTCAGTAAAGTCCCATCGGCGTGGGCGAAATTAACCGCCTGTGAAAACTGACTATGGCGCTGCCACACGCCGTCGGCTAACTGTTCAATGCCGGTACAGGCCAACGCATTGAGGGTTTTCATCGGCGTCTCTCCGGGGCGGCAGCGCCGCCCCTTTCTCGACTCAGGCTGTGATGTGGTGCAGTTCGGCCAACGCTTCCAGCGCTTTCTCAAAGCACAGCAGCGGCGCGCGAACGGTTCCCGCCCCCACCTGGCCTATCCCCGCTTCGCGGTGGGCAATACCGGTATTGATAAGCGGCGTGATGCCGGTTTCCACGACCCGACGAACATCCAATCCCAGACAGGCGCCTTTGAAATCCCATGATGGGATCTGGAACAGCGGGTTGTTGGCAAGATAGATTTCAGACATCTCTTCCGATGTTTCCAGCGCCGCGCCCATGCCGCCAGCGCCGACGAAGCGCGTCACACCCGGTGCGGCAATCATCGCCGCGCCGCCGATCCCCAGCGTTTCGGTAATCGCGCTATCGCCGATGTCCGGGTTAGCATCCGCCTGGCTGTAGCCGGTGAAGAACAGCCCCTGCGGCGTATTCACCGGTGCGGTAAACCAGCGATCGCCGGTACCGCTAACGCGAATGCCGAACTCGCGGCCGTTGCGGGTCATGGCGGTCACCACCGAGCCGGCTTTGATTTCCGCCGCCGCATCCATCACCGCTTTGCTGTAAGCCATCGCCAGGTTGAGGAAGAACTGATCGGTGACGCTGAGGAACTGCAGCACGGCGACAATTTCCGCCTTTGGCCGATCCAGGCCGGCAATGACCGGCGACAGCGTGCGCAGCAGCAGCGACGAGGCGGCGATATTACGCTGGTGGAACTCATCGCCCATGGTAATCGCCTGCGCCATCATCGCCGTCAGGTCAACGCCGTTTTCCATTCGTGACAGCGCCTCCTGCAGCACCGGCGCGAGCGTGTCGCGCATCCAGCGCAGACGCGTTTGCACATCCTCGCCGTAGGAGCCGAAGCGCATCACTTTGCCGATCCCTTCATTCAGGTTACAGCAGGATTGGTTACCATGAACCACATCGCGCACCACCAGCACCGGCATGTTCGCCGAGGTGATCCCGCCCATCGGCCCCACCGCGCCCACGTGGTGGCAAGGGATGAATTCCACCTCTCCCTGCTCCAGCATCCGCACGGCTTCTTCTTCGCTCGTCGCCCAGCCTTCAAACAACGATGCGCCGATACAGGCTCCGCGCATCGGCCCGGTCATCTCTTGCCAGGCGATTGGCGGCCCGGCGTGCAGTAATTTACGTCCAGAAGATAGTTCAGCCACCGCCTCTTTCGCAGGACGGACGGCAACCCAATGCGGGCGCGCGGCTTTAATTCGTTCGATAATGGCTTCGTTAGCCTGTGCAATTGATGAGTACATATCCATACCTCTGAACTTAATGTAACTGCTTGAGTAAACTGGCAAGACGAGCGTTACCGCCGGCAACGGGCGCCCACTGATAATGCACTACCGGCGTACCGCTGCTTTGTAGATCCAGCGCGAAGCTGCGCAACCCGGCATTAATGACCTGCACGCCGTCGAGCAGCGGGTTATGCGCTGTCGATTCGCTCTGCGGCTGATGCTGCGTCAGGCTAACCGCCAGTAGCGTCGCCTCTTCGAGGGTTTCGACCACCGCAACCCCGGCATCGCGCAGGATGGCTATCTGCTCGCTACGGCCCTGCGGGTCGGCATCGGTGCCGGTCATGGTGGCGATGACCACCAACGGCGCGGCACGTTTACGCCGGACCTGCTCGATGGCCTCAACCACCGCCCCGGCGGGATCGGCGCAGGCGCCATAGCCCAACACCACATCCAGCAACAGCACGCCAACTTCCGGCATTGCCGCCAGCTTCTCAATTTCAATGCTACGGGTGGTTGGGTCGATCATCGGATGCGGTCTGCCGAGGGTGTAACTATCGTCGCCAAGGTCGACAATGCGATGCCCGCCGGCTTCCAGCATCACACCGTCGGCGTGGCTGTCGCTGACCGGCACTTCCAGATGATCGGAGAGCAGCATCGCGGCCTCGGCGGCAAGGGTACCGCCAGCGTACAGGCCATAAATCCCCTTGCCTGCAACCTGCGGCTGGCTCTGCCGCTGTTGCGCTACCCGCATCAGCAGTACCGCCAGCTGCGCGGCGTCCGCCAGCGAGTTCGCCAGCCAGACGTTGCCCTCGCGGCGCTGCTCGGCACGGCTGCCGAGGAACAGCGCCACCACCGGTTTATTCTGTTTTTGCATGGCGGCAATGATGCGGGCACGCACCTGTGGCGAAGGCGGTTTGGAGACAAAAGCGATAACCTGCGTCGCACTATCGGCCGCCAGCATCTCCAGCGCGGTCAGGGCGCTGATGCCGCCGACTTCGGCGCTGAGATCGCGCCCGCCAAGGCCGATGGCGTGGCTAATTCCCTGTTGATGCAGCGCCACCTGCGAGGTGATTTCCTGGATCCCGGTCCCCGATGCGCCGATGACGCCAATTCCGCCCTGCGGTAAAACGTTGGCAAAGGCCAGTGGACTGCCGGCGATCATTGCCGTTCCGCAATCCGGTCCCATCACAATGAGCCCCTTCTCGCGAGCCAGCGTTTTCAGTTCAACTTCTTGCTCCAACGGGACGTTATCGGAAAACAGCATCACGCTCTTATTGGCTAACAATCCCTCTTTCGCCACCCCGGCGGCGTACTCCCCTGCCACCGAAACCAGCAACAGATTCGCGTCCGGTAATTTCTGGCAGGCGCTCTCCCAGCGCCGCGCCTTGACCAGTTGCGTTGAGCTGCCCGATGCATTAGCGATAGCGCTCAGCTCTTTCTCTAATTGTTCACGGATTAAATCGAGAATTTCCGACTGCGCTTCCTGCGTGCGGACTGCGACACAAATATCGTTGGGCGTCGCCTCGGCGAAATCCGGATGCCAGAATCCGGTCGACTCCAGCATCGATTTATTCGCCGGGGTGCCCATCATGACCGAAACCTGATCCACTTCCGGGCGTTCACTTAATTTTCGGGAAATAATCATCAGGCTTACGGAATCCTGAAAGCTTCCCTTTTTAATAAAAGCGTAAATCATTACCGCTACCTCTTTATGTGCGTTTTTCTTTTAAAAACAGCATGGCGACCAGACCAATGACCAGCAGCGCCGCGGAAACATAAAAACTCGAAGCCAGACTGCCGGTAATATCACGCGCCGCCCCTGCAATAATTGGCGCCAGAATCGATGAGCTCATCCCGATAAAATTAAATAAACCAAACGCGGTGCTGTAATTGGTTTCATCGACGCTATCGGCGACCAGCGCCACCAGCACCGGATCCAGCGCCAGTTTGCCAACCAGGCCATACACGCACAGCGCCACGATGACGCCGGTCATACTCGGCATCCAAATAATGGAAAGCATGCTGGCAATCGCCACCGGCACGAGGAATAAAATTAACGGTTTGCGGCGGCCTAATTTATCCGACAGCCCCGAGAACAACAGCGCGCCGGGAATAGAGATCCACGCGACCAGCGACGAAATAAATCCGGTTTCGCTACCGGCAATACCGCGCTCGTTTTGCAGATAATAAGGAAGCCAGGTCAGAATAACGAAGAAACCAAACAGGCTGCAGAACACCATAATATAGGTCAGAATTAAATTACGATTCTTCAACAGATCGCTAAATTTACCTTTTTGTACCGGTTTGCCCTCAGCGTCGGCGGTGCGCTTTTTCTCTTTCACGAATAGCCAGATAGCAATCCCTACCAGCACCGAAGGTATCGCCATGGCATAAAACGGCATCCGCCACGAGTAACCCTGGTCATAGACCAGCCAGCTGGAGGTCATCAGACCCAGCGCGATGCCAAAGGCCATTCCGCTATTGATAATCGCGCTGCCCAGCGAGCGGAATTTTTTCGGGATCTGCTCGGAAGACAAGCCGTACTGCGGGCCATAATATGTCCCCTCGCCTGCGCCGGTGACCACGCGGGCAAACAGCAGCATATACCAGCTTTTTACCCAACCGGTGACCGCGGTAAAAACGCCAAACAGAATAAACCCAGGCACCAGCACTTTTTTCTTACCGATTTTGTCCCCGAGGATCCCTGCCGGCACCTGCAGCAATGCATAAGAAAAATAAAATACGGAGTTGAGTACTCCTAATTGCGTTCCGCTTAAACCAAACTCTTTTTCCAGCTCACCCATCACCGGATTTAAAACCGTGCGATCGGCATACATAAATACCCAACCTAACCAGAAAAGAAATACCGTGACCCACCAGGCGGGCATTCCTTTTCTTTTGGTCACCTCGGTTACCTCATACGTTCCTGACATAAGCTATCTCCCGGCAATATTCACCTCAGGCCATCCCAGAGGATGGGTGAAGGATTGATGTTTTAACTCCGCTAACCATATCGGGGTAACCATGTATTTCATTTGAACAAAGTCACACAAAATCCATTGTTTTAAATTCCTAAAGACTGCTGACGAAATTATTAAAAAAAATCTAATAATCATCTTTAAAAACATTTAAATAAAACCAGCGAATATAATATTTATTAGCGAGATATTTTTTACTCTCGATAAAGTGGCGATCTCATCACATTACCTGGCCGCTAAAACGATATTTTTAGCGTACTTCTATAATTCAATGAGGTCATCATGAAAAAGAAAATCGTTATTGCACTGGGTGGTAACGCACTGCTGCAGCGCGGAGAAGTGCTCAGCGCGGAAAATCAGCAGCGCAGCATTCAACTTTTTGCCCGGATGGCGGCGGAATTAGCCCGTGATTATCAGTTGGTGATCGTGCACGGTAATGGCCCGCAGGTAGGATTGCTGGCGCTGCAAAACGCCGCCTATCTGGAATCTCCCGCCTGGCCGCTGGATATTCTGGTCGCGGAAAGTCAGGGGATGATAGGCTTCGCTATCGCTCAGGAACTGATGCAGTACGCCGGTGCGCCGGTCAGCACCCTGATGACGCGCGTAGAGGTGGCGGCAAATGATGACGCTTTCGCGGCGCCGGGGAAATATATTGGCCCGGTTTATCAGCCGCAGCAGCAGGCGGAGCTGGAAAAACGCTATGGTTGGCAGATGAAAGCGGATGGCGACTATATCCGTCGGGTGGTCCCTTCCCCCAGGCCGCTAAATATTGTTGATAGCGCGGCCATTCAGACGCTGATGGATGCCGGTCATCTGGTGATTTGCTGCGGCGGCGGCGGGATCCCGGTGGTTGCCGATACGCACGGTTACCGGGGAGTCGAAGCGGTTATCGATAAAGATTTGACGGCGGCGGCGCTTGCCAGCGCCATTCATGCCGACCACCTGCTGATACTGACGGATGCCGATGCAGTCTATGTTGATTGGGGGACGCCGCAGGCTCGCCCGTTACGTCAGGCCACCATTGCTACACTCGCGCCGTTTGCCGCCCCGGACGGCGCAATGGGGCCGAAGGCGGAAGCGGTCATTCAGTTTGTCAAACAGACCGGAAATAACGCCTTTATCGGCGCGTTAAAGGATGCGCCACAGATATTAGCCGGGGAAAAAGGCACCTGCGTAAGTCGCTAAAAAAAAGGCTTCCCGCAGGAAGCCTTTTTTATGCCGGTAATGAAAGGAAACGCCGTTTCCCTTCGTTACGCTCGCAGCAAGCGAAATTACAGAACGTCGATCGCGTTCAGCTCTTTGAATGCCTGCTCCAGACGAGTCACCATAGAGGTCTGAGCGGCACGCAGCCATACGCGCGGATCGTAGTATTTCTTGTTCGGCTGGTCTTCGCCTTTCGGGTTGCCCAGCTGGCCCTGCAGGTAAGCTTCGTTCGCTTTGTAGTACTGCAGGATACCGTCCCAGGTCGCCCATTGGGTATCGGTATCGATGTTCATTTTGACAACGCCGTAGCTGACGGAGTCTTTGATTTCCTGAGCGGAAGAACCGGAACCGCCGTGGAATACGAAGTTCAGGCTGTTGTGCGGCAGGTTGTGTTTCTTAGAAACATATTCCTGAGAGTCGCGCAGGATAGTCGGGGTCAGAACTACGTTACCCGGCTTGTAAACGCCGTGTACGTTACCGAAGGAAGCGGCGATGGTGAAGCGCGGGCTGATTTTGCTCAGCTCGGTGTACGCGTAATCAACGTCTTCCGGCTGGGTGTACAGTGCGGAAGCGTCCATGTGGCTGTTGTCCACGCCGTCTTCTTCACCGCCGGTGCAGCCCAGTTCGATTTCCAGAGTCATGCCCATTTTGGCCATACGAGCCAGGTACTTAGAGCAGATCTCGATGTTTTCGTGCAGGGACTCTTCAGACAGGTCGATCATGTGGGAAGAGAACAGCGGTTTGCCGGTGGCAGCGAAGTGTTTTTCACCCGCGTCCAGCAGGCCGTCGATCCACGGCAGCAGTTTCTTCGCGCAGTGGTCAGTGTGCAGGATAACCGGCACGCCGTAATGTTCAGCCATCTGGTGAACGTGATGCGCGCCAGAGATAGCGCCGAGGATAGCAGCACCCTGCGGAACGTCAGTTTTCACGCCTTTGCCCGCGATGAACGCAGCGCCGCCGTTAGAGAACTGAACGATAACCGGAGAGCGAACTTTCGCAGCAGCTTCCAGAACGGCGTTGATGGAGTCAGTACCCACGCAGTTTACCGCTGGCAGAGCAAAGTTGTTTTCTTTAGCTACCTGGAACACTTTCTGAACGTCGTCGCCAGTGATGACGCCCGGTTTTACGAAATCAAAAATTTTAGACATGTTACTTAGTCCTGTATCTGTATCTTCGACCGTTGAAGAAGGTTCGCGAGCTGTACAAAATTGTACGTTAGCGCGCTGAAAAACAGGCGGGTTTCCCCGCCTGAACTAAATTACTGCTTAGCGCGCTCTTCGAGCATTGCTACTGCCGGCAGAACTTTGCCTTCCACGAATTCGAGGAATGCGCCGCCGCCAGTGGAGATGTAGGAGATTTTGTCAGCGATGCCGAACAGGTCAATCGCCGCCAGGGTGTCACCGCCGCCTGCGATAGAGAAACCTTCGCTGTCTGCGATAGCATTAGCGACAATTTCAGTACCTTTACGGAAGTTCGGGAATTCGAATACGCCAACCGGGCCATTCCACAGGATGGTTTTGGCATTTTTCAGGATATCAGCCAGCTTCTGAGCGGAAACGTCGCCGAGGTCCAGAATCTGCTCGTCATCTTTGATGTCGTTAACGGATTTCAGGGTCGCGGTGGCGGTTTCAGAGAACTCGGTAGCGACGCGAACGTCAGTCGGAACCGGGATATCGCAGGTGCTCAGCAGGCGCTTAGCTTCGTCAACCAGGTCCGCTTCGTACAGGGATTTACCAACGTTGTGGCCTTGAGCGGCAACGAAGGTGTTAGCGATACCGCCGCCAACGATCAGCTGGTCAGCGATTTTGGACAGAGAGTCGAGAACGGTCAGTTTGGTGGAAACTTTAGAACCGCCAACGATAGCAACCATCGGACGAGCCGGCTCTTTCAGCGCTTTACCCAGCGCGTCGAGTTCAGCGGCCAGCAGCGGGCCTGCGCAAGCGACATCGGCGAATTTACCGATACCGTGGGTGGAAGCCTGCGCGCGGTGCGCGGTACCGAAAGCGTCCATGACGAATACGTCGCACAGCGCAGCGTATTTCTTAGACAGTTCTTCGTCGTCTTTTTTCTCGCCTTTGTTGAAGCGAACGTTTTCCAGAACCACCAGTTCACCGGCAGCAACGTCAACGCCATCCAGGTAATCTTTAACCAGACGAACCGGGTTAGACAGTTTGTCTTTCAGGTAATTAACAACCGGCAACAGAGAGAATTCTTCGTTGTACTCGCCTTCGGTCGGACGACCCAGGTGAGAAGTAACCATTACTTTAGCACCCTGTTTCAGCGCCAGTTCGATGGTCGGCAGGGAGGCGCGAATACGCGCGTCGCTGGTCACTTTGCCATCTTTAACCGGTACGTTCAGATCAGCACGGATGAAAACGCGTTTACCAGCCAGATCCAAATCGGTCATCTTAATTACAGACATGGTGAATCCTCTCGTTGATTCTTGATAAAGTTTTGCAAGCGCCGCAGCGCCTTACCTGAAACCTTGCGCAGCCATCGCTAACGTCGTGTCGAGCATTCGGTTAGCAAAGCCCCATTCGTTATCGCACCAGACCAACGTTTTGATCAGATGCGCGCCACTGACCCTGGTTTGCGTGCCATCGACGATGGCGCTGTGCGGGTCGTGGTTAAAATCTGTCGAGACCAACGGTAATTCCGTATAGTCAACTATACCATGAAATGCTCCCTGTGCTGCTTTTTGCAGCAACTGGTTGACTTCACAGGCCTTTACCGGTTTTTTCACCGTCACGCTCAGGTCAATTGCGGTGACGTTAATCGTCGGTACACGTACCGCGATCGCCTCAAAACGGTCGTTAAACTGCGGGAAAATACGGGTGATCCCCGCCGCAAGTTTAGTATCAACCGGAATAATTGACTGGCTGGCCGCACGGGTTCGCCGCAGATCCGGATGATAGGCATCGATCACCTGCTGGTCGTGCATCGCGGAGTGGATTGTCGTGACCGTTCCTGACTCAATGCCGTAGGCATCATCTAGCAGTTTAATGACCGGAATAATGCAGTTGGTAGTGCAGGAGGCGTTGGAGACAATGCGGTGCTCCGCGCGCAGTTCATCATGGTTGACGCCGAAGACTACCGTTGCGTCGAGATCGTTGCCGCCAGGATGTGAAAAGAGCACTTTCTTCGCGCCAGCCTGAAGATGGGCTTCGCCATGTTCACGGCTACCGTATACGCCGGTACAGTCCAGCACCACATCCACCGCCAGCTCCTGCCAGGGCAGCGCGGCGATAGAAGGCTCATGCAGTAGACGAATGACGTCATCGCCGACATACAGCTGTTCCCGCTCCTGGCGAACATCCCAGGAAAAACGGCCATGGCTGGTGTCGTACTTCAATAAATGCGCGATGCCTGCGGCATCCGCCAGTTCATTGATCGCCACCACGGTGATTTCCGCACGACGCCCGGATTCATACAAAGCGCGAACCACGTTGCGTCCTATGCGACCGAAGCCATTAATCGCGATGCGTATGGTCATAGGTCTCCTGCAAGGTTATCCCTGATTTGAGGTGGCTGACAGAGTAATCCAGCAACGCCTTTAGGGGAACCTTACCTGTCGCAAACTGCGACTGATTGATTAATTGTCGAACATTTATACGACTGAAACGCTTCAGCTAGAATAAGCCAAAGTCGGAATAAAAGGAATGTTTGTCCAGAGCAATAAACCAGCTATATGACTTGCGTCACATTTTCTCTGGAATAATTTACAGGGTAGTTACATGTT
Source organism: Klebsiella sp. K-3 (assembly GCF_051207495.1). Lineage (NCBI taxonomy): Bacteria > Pseudomonadati > Pseudomonadota > Gammaproteobacteria > Enterobacterales > Enterobacteriaceae > Klebsiella > Klebsiella sp. K-3. The sequence goes on from NZ_JBPNXF010000021.1 coordinate 28,484, forward strand.
CGAGGAATAGTGCCTACAAAAAAACCGGGTGGCGAGATAAAAGCAAAACGGTAACCCAGGGGTTACCGTTTTTGGTGTTCACACCCTCTCCTGTGGGAGAGGGTTGAGGTGCGGGCATCAGCCCGCACCGTACCAGCGATTACAGCAGTGCTTTCGCTTTGGCAACAACGTTGTCAACGGTGAAGCCGAACTCTTCAAACAGCTGCTCAGCCGGCGCAGACTCACCGAAGGTGGTCATGCCAACGATGGCGCCGTTCAGGCCAACGTATTTGAACCAGTAGTCCGCGATACCGGCTTCTACCGCT
>NZ_JBPNXF010000022.1:0-26131 GCF_051207495.1 Klebsiella sp. K-3
GAAGCCCTGAGCATCTGCTCAGGGCTTTTTTGTTTCTCCATTCTAATTATTGCTAAATCAGCAAAAATCCTCTGCATTTATCGATCTTTTTCCCAGCCCGACCTTCAACCATAATGGTCTCAGTTAAGCGAAATGAATAATTAACGAGGAACATCTATCATGGCAATCCCTGCATTTGGTCTTGGCACTTTCCGTCTGCAAGACGACGTAGTCATCAACTCTGTAAAAATGGCGCTGGAGCTGGGCTATCGTACTATCGATACCGCACAGATCTATGAAAATGAAGCCGCTGTTGGTCAGGCTATCGCGGAAAGCGGCGTGCCGCGTGATGAACTGTTCATCACCACCAAAATCTGGATCGAAAACCTGAGTAAAGACAAGCTGATCGCCAGCCTGAAAGAGAGTCTTCAGAAGCTGCGTACCGATTATGTTGATCTGACGCTGATTCACTGGCCGTCGCCGAACGATGCGGTTGCTGTTGAAGAGTTTATGGCTGCGCTGATGGAAGCGAAGAAACTGGGGCTGACCCGTCAGATCGGTATCTCTAACTTCACTATTCCACTGATGGAGCGTGCGATTGCCGCCGTTGGCGCTGAAAATATCGCGACCAACCAGGTTGAACTGTCTCCGTACCTGCAGAACCGTAAAGTGGTGGATTGGGCGCGTGAACACGGTATCCACATCACCTCTTATATGACGCTGGCCTACGGTAAAGCGCTGAAAGATGAAGTGATTGCCCGTATCGCGGCGAAACATAATGCGACCCCGGCACAGGTAATCCTGGCGTGGGCGATGGGCGAAGGCTATGCGGTTATTCCATCTTCCACCAAGCGTGAAAACCTGGCGAGCAACCTGAAAGCGCTGGATCTGAAGCTGGATGATGAAGATCGTAAAGCGATTGCCGCGCTGGATTGCAACGACCGACTGGTAAGCCCGGAAGGTCTGGCGCCGAAGTGGGATTAATCCACTGATTCCGGCAGACGGTTGATGCCGCTGCCGGACGATAGTTTTTACAGCTCCTTCGGGAGCTGTTTGACATGCTCACTCAGAAAGTCAATAAATGCCCTGATACGCGTGCTGACGGCTCTATCACTGTAGTACACCGCACTGAAAGGCATCTCCACCGGCAAGCGCTTGTCGGCAAGTAGCTCCACAAACTCCCCGCTGGCAATCTCTTTATCCACCATATAATCCGATAGACAGGCAATACCATTGCCGCCAAGACAGAGCTGTTTTAGCGTTTCGCCACTGTTAGAGGTAATTTCGCAACCCACTTCCAGTAATTGTCCATCGTTGGCGGCAATAGGCCAGGTATTCAACGAGACGGGTTCGGTGAATCCCAGACAGAGATGATCCGCAAGATCTTCCGCATTTACCGGCGTGCCGTAGCGGGTGATATAATCAGGCGAAGCGATGATCTTACGGTAACTATTGAATAGCGGACGGGCGCGCAGGCTGGAATCTGTGAGGGTACCCGCGCGGATCGCAACGTCGACTTTGCGTTCGATAAGATTAATGAAGGTTTCCGAGGAGACCAGCGAGAGCGTCATTTCCGGATAACGTTCACGAAATGGTTTTACCAGCGGCATTAAAAAATGCAGCATCACCGGCGTGGCGGCATCAACGCGGAGCAATCCGCGAGGGGTGGTACGCGTCTCCAGAAGCTCATTTTCGGCAGCCGCCATTTCCTGCAACACCACCTGCATGCGGCGGAAATAACGCTCACCTTCTTCTGTCAGGCTCAGCTGGCGCGTGGTCCGGTTTAACAAACTAACGCCTAGCTTTGATTCCAGCTTTTTGACTGCCCGGCTGACGGCAGAGTTTGCCTGTCCGAGCTGCTCGGCCGCCCGGCTAAAACTGCCGCTTTCCACTACGGCGACGAAGATAGCGATCTCTTCTGACGTGGCTCTCATTGTTGCACCTATAGCAAAATTCTATTGAGATTTTGATGGTTTTTGTTATTTAAACATCCCTTCATACTACGTGTCATCTTAATCCTGATGCTACGGAGTAAATTATGCCACTGGCGCTACTTGCATTAACCATCGGTGCCTTTGCTATTGGCACTACCGAATTTGTGATCGTCGGTCTGGTACCGACCATTGCCGAACAACTGGCTATTTCGCTGCCGTCTGCGGGCCTGCTGGTTTCCATCTACGCGCTAGGCGTGGCGGTTGGCGCGCCGGTGCTGACCGCGTTAACCGGGCGCATGCCGCGTAAGCAGCTCCTGCTGGCGTTAATGGTGCTTTTTACCGCCGGTAACCTGCTAGCGTGGCAGGCCCCGGGTTATGGCACTTTGATTGTGGCCCGCCTGCTGACCGGCCTGGCGCACGGCGTATTCTTTTCTATCGGCTCGACGATTGCCACCAGCCTGGTGCCAAAAGAGAAAGCTGCCTCGGCCATTGCTATCATGTTCGGTGGCCTGACGGTCGCGCTGGTAACCGGGGTGCCGTTCGGGACATTCATCGGTCAGCATTTTGGCTGGCGTGAAACGTTCCTCGCGGTATCGATTCTGGGCGTCATTGCGCTTATCAGCAGCCTGATCCTGGTACCAAATAATATTCCGGGCCGTGCCGGAGCTAGCCTGCGCGATCAGATGAAAGTTTTGACTCATCCGCGCCTGTTGATGATCTACGCGATTACCGCGCTGGGCTATGGCGGCGTGTTTACCGCATTTACTTTCCTCGCGCCGATGATGCAGGACCTGGCTGGCTTTAGCCCGTCTGCGGTCAGTTGGATCCTGCTGGGTTACGGTATCTCTGTCGCTATCGGTAACGTGTGGGGCGGTAAGCTCGCTGATAAACATGGCGCTGTCGCCGCGTTGAAGTTTATCTTCGCTGCGTTGGTGGTACTGTTGCTGGTCTTCCAGTTCACGGCTAATCTGCACTACGCCGCTCTGGCAACGGTACTGGTGATGGGGATTTTCGCCTTCGGCAACGTTCCGGGTCTGCAGGTCTATGTGGTACAAAAGGCTGAACAGTACACGCCGGGCGCCGTTGATGTTGCTTCTGGTTTGAACATCGCTGCCTTCAATATTGGTATTGCCCTCGGTTCGGTCATTGGTGGACAGACGGTCGAGCTGTATGGTCTGGCGCAGACGCCGTGGATTGGCGCGCTGATTGTGCTGGTTGCTTTGCTACTAGTCCTACTGAGCGGTCGTTTAGATAAATCTCCACGCCGTTCGGCAGCCGTTTCTCTCGAAGGATAAGGCTTTCTCGCAAATTGCATTGAAAGTGTATGGGAAAATCCCTATAACAGAAGAACCAGCCGCAGTCGGGCTGGTTTCCTGTTATCGAGGTTCAATGCCCAAATTGCGAAAGAATACCTATGCCATGCGCTATGTCGCCGGACAACCTGCGGAGAGAATCTTGCCTCCGGGGGCGTTTGCGGGCGTCAGTCCGGTTTATCCCGCCGGCGCGCCATTAAGCAGCGATGAGAAAATTCGCGTGCTGGTGTGGAATATCTTCAAGCAGCAGCGTGCTGAATGGCAGTCGGTACTCAAAAATTTCGGCAAAGACGCGCATCTGGTCCTGTTGCAGGAGGCGCAAACCACCCCTGAGCTGGTCCGGTTCGCGACTTCAAACTATCTGGCCGCCGATCAGGTGCCGGCGCTGGTATTGCCGCAGCATCCTTCCGGCGTGATGACGCTGGCCTCCGCTCACCCCATCTATTGCTGTCCCTTGCGCGAGCGCGAACCTATTTTACGTTTGCCTAAATCGGCGTTAGTGACCGTTTATCCGCTGCCCGATGCACGGCTGTTAATGGTGGTGAATATCCATGCGGTTAATTTTAGTCTTGGCGTCGATGTCTATAGTAAACAGCTGCTGCCAATTGGCGATCAGATTGCCCATCACAGCGGGCCGGTAATCATGGCTGGTGATTTCAACGCCTGGAGCCGCCCGCGGATGAATGCGTTGTACCGCTTTGCGCGTGAGATGTCGTTACGCGAGGTTCGTTTCTCTGACGATCAGCGCCGCCGCGCGTTTGGTCGCCCGCTCGATTTTGTGTTCTACCGTGGATTAAGCGTGCACGATGCTTCCGTGCTGGTGACCCGCGCCTCCGATCACAACCCGCTACTAGTCGAATTCAGTCCCGGCAAGCCTGATTAATTAAGGTATGTCAGGCCTGCCATCGGGCAGGTCTGCGTTCAGCACGATGCTGCCCTTTATTACTCAAACCACCGAAGGACAACACAATGACAACACGCTCTCATCATGACAACGTCGAAAAGCAGTTTGGCTCACAGGCAAGCGCCTATCTGACCAGCGCCGTGCACGCCTCCGGGCGCGATCTGCAGCGTCTGGCGGAACGGCTGGCGGATTTCCCGCAGGCAACGTTGCTGGATATGGGATGCGGGGCAGGGCACGCTAGCTTTACCGCTGCCGGCCAGGTAGCGCAGGTTACCGCGTATGATTTATCGAGCCAGATGCTGGAGGTTGTTGCTCAGGCGGCAAAAGACAAAGGCTTTACCAACATCGTCACTCAGCAGGGGTATGCTGAAAAGCTGCCGTTTGCCGACGCCAGTTTTGATGTGGTGATTAGCCGCTACTCCGCTCACCATTGGCATGATGTCGGCCAGGCGCTGCGCGAGGTGAAACGCGTGCTGAAGCCGGGCGGGGTGATGATCATCATGGACGTGATGTCTCCGGGGCATCCGGTACGTGATGTCTGGCTGCAGACCGTAGAAGCGCTGCGCGACACTTCGCACGTGCGTAATTACTCCAGCGGCGAGTGGCTGGCGCTGGCCAACGACGCAGGCCTGGCGATCAATCATTTATTGACCGACCGTCTGCCGCTGGAGTTTAGCTCCTGGGTCGCGCGAATGCGCACGCCTGAGGCGCTGGTGGAGGCGATTCGCTTATATCAGCAGAGCGCATCGGCGGAGGTTAAAGTCTACTTCGAATTACAACAGGACGGATCGTTTACCAGCGATACCATCATGTTTGAAGCGCATAAAGCAGTGTAACGCTGGCAATAAAAAAGGCACCGGGGAAGCGGTGCCTTTCTCATTATCCTGGAATCAGGATTCAGGTCTGTCGTTGTTTTTCACAAACAACGTTAGCTGATCCCCTGGCTTCAGGTTATCGGTATCGCTGTTCCAGCGCATAACGTCGCGGATATTGACGCCGTGGCGTTTTGCGATGCTCGACAGCGAGTCGCCCTTACGAACACGATAGGTGATGCTATCGCTGTTGTTCGCCAGACGTTGCGCACTGCTGCCTGCGCCGACAACCAGATTTTGCCCGACTTTAAGCCCAGAACCGCGCAGGTTATTCCACTGCTGCAGATCCCTGGTGGTAACGCCGAGACGCGAAGCAATCCCGGAAATTGTGTCGCCAGAACGTACCTTATAGCTACGGCTGGTCAGCGGCGTATTGTCAGCAAGCTGCGTCGGCTGTACGGCGGCAATGTCGCCAGAGGCCAGAGATTCACGCAGTTGCGCTGCGTGCTTCTGAGGCACCATGACGTACTTTGGCCCGCTAGCGCCAAGCGTGGACCCCTTTACGCCGGCGTTGAAGGTTTTCAGCTTGCTAACCGGCATTCCTGCCATGTCCGCGAGCTGAGAAATCTCAACCGGGCTATCGAGGCGAACGCGCGCCAACGCCCGGCTTTCATCAGCCGTGGGCAGCTTCACGCCGTAACGCTTGCTGTTTTTGAGAATATCGCTCAAAGCCAGCATTTTTGGCACGTAGACCTTGGTTTCATGCGGCAGCGAGAGCGACCAGAAATCGGTGGGTTTACCACGCGAACGGTTCGCCTTCACGGCCTTCATTACCCGGCCTTCGCCGCTGTTATATGCCGCGACGGTCAGTAACCAGTCGCCGTCGAACATTTTGTTCAGACGTTGCATCATGTCCAGCGCCGCGGTAGTAGACGCGACGACATCACGACGCGCATCGTAACTGCGGGTCTGTTTTAAACCATAATTGCGCCCTGTGCTCGGAATGATCTGCCAAATGCCTGCGGCATTGGCGCCAGACGTCGCGTGTGGGTCAAAAGCGCTCTCCACTATGGGTAGTAATACCAGTTCCATTGGCATGTTACGTTTCTTAACTTGCCCGGCTATCCAGTACATATACGGTTCAGCCCGTAAAGTTACATCGTGGAGATAGCTCTTATTACGTAAGTACTTCTGTTTCTGTTCGCGAATCCGGGGGTTTTCCGGAATTCCCATCTTTAGCTCGTCGCTTATGGAAGTCCACAGATCCTGGTCTTGCGCGTAGAGGGTTCCATCATCTAACCATCGCGCCTGACTTGTGAACTTGCCTGCTTCCCCTTGACCAGCTGCAGAAAGGCTCTGTGCTCGCTGCTCTACGGTGCCGTCGTGCTTCGACGCCTGGCACCCTACCAGCAGGACAGAGGCGAGTAATATCGCTCGTGCCTTCATGTGTGTGTCAATAGTTGCTTAAAAGACGAGCAAGGATAACGGTGAAGGCCGAGGATGACAAGCGTTAAATCTCAGAAGTCATCTTTCTTTGACCTTAACCATGCAAATCTCTGCGCTGAGTGTTGCAAATTTGTTTCTTTGGATATTTCTTTAATTAAATCATTGTCATCCGTACGTAAAAATAAATTTATACGGCGTTCATTTTTCAGAGTAACGGGTAGTGTCTTTTGGTTTTTTGCGCGTAACTCATTAACTTTATGGTAGTAATCCTTTATATCCATATCATCTGGCAGGATACTCAATGCAAACTTCATGTTTGCTAAAGTGTACTCATGTGCGCAACAAATTAGTGTGTCATCGGGAAGGGCGTTTATTTTCATAAATGATTGATACATTTGGTCTGCTGTACCTTCGAACAATCTGCCACAGCCTCCGGAAAACATTGTATCGCCACAAAATAGATAAGGTTCGCTGTAGAAACAGATATGTCCTAATGTGTGACCGGGAGTGGAGAAAATAGAAAATTCGCGGCCCAAAACAGTAATGCTATCGCCATCAGATACAATATCCGTGCTTCCCTTATCCTGGGTTTCTGCCGGCCCGTAAACCACAAGTTGCGGGAACTTTTGCCGCAGTTCTTTCACGCCGCCAACATGATCGTGGTGGTGGTGGGTTAACAAAATCGCTTCTGGCTGCCAGCCGTTTTCTTCAATGGCCGCGAGTACCGGCGCGGCTTCGCCCGGGTCGACTATCACACAACGACGGCTATCGTCGCTAAGAACCCAGATGTAGTTGTCCTGAAATGCAGGAATACTGATAAGATTCATAAATTACCTCTCAAAGCGTTGCGGAAGGTTGCGATGAAGCCGGCAAGGATACCTCATACAATTACAGCTCCAGAGCATTGGTCCAGTATGCCGTGGGGTGAATACTATCGCGAGTCGCTGGAACGGCATATGAAACCGTGGCTGGCTAAATTATATGGCTTTCATCTACTTAAGATTGGCAATCTGAGCGCGGAAATCAATACCGAAGCCTGCGCGATCTCCCATCAGGTGAACGTTTCGCTGGGGGGAAGTCCTATCCAGGTCAAAGCCGACCCACTCTATCTTCCTTTCGCCGCCAAATCTGTGGATGCCTGTTTACTGGCGCATACTTTGCCATGGTGCAGCGATCCGCACCGGCTGTTGCGGGAAGCTGACCGCGTGCTGATTGACGATGGCTGGATGATTTTGACCGCCTTTAATCCGATGAGCCTCGTCGGATTGCGCAAAGTGACGCCGATCCTGCGAAAAACTATCCCCTATAACAGCCGGATGTTTACCATGACGCGACAGCTTGACTGGCTGGCGCTGCTCAATTTTGAGGTGCTGCACTACGGTCGCTATCAGGTGCTGCCCTGGTCGAAGCAGGGGGGGAAAATGTTAAGTACTCATCTGCCGGCTTTGGGGTGTTTGCAGATGATCGTCGCGCGGAAAAGAACCATTCCGCTGACGCTAAATCCGATGAAGTCCGGGAAGGCGAAGACGCAGCTGCGTCCGGCCGTTGGCGCCACCAGGCAGTGGCGCGACGGGGGAAATTAGCTTTCCGGCTGATAGCCGACGTCGTCCAGCGTGGGGTTAGACGCCGCAGCGCGCGCGAGTTCGTCACAGCGTTCGTTTTCCGGGTGCCCGGCATGGCCTTTGACCCATTCCCACTTAATTTGATGCTGGCCGAGAGCGGCATCAAGACGTTTCCACAGATCGACATTTTTAACCGGCTTTTTGTCCGCGGTTTTCCAGCCGCGTTTTTTCCAGTTATGGATCCACTGGGTTATCCCCTGGCGGACGTACTGGCTATCGGTGCTTAGCACCACTTCGCAATGCTCTTTAAGCGCTTCGAGAGCGACGATGGCAGCCATCAGTTCCATGCGGTTGTTAGTCGTCAGGCGGTAGCCCGCGCTGTAGGTTTTTTCATGCTGGCGATAGCGCATAATAGCGCCGTAGCCGCCAGGCCCAGGATTTCCCAGGCAAGAACCATCGGTGAAAATTTCTACCTGTTTGAGCATCTCTGGTAGACTTCCTGTAATTGAAATCGATATGTAAACGACAAGTCTGACATAAATGACCGCTATGAGCACTGCAATTACACGACAGATTGTTCTCGATACCGAAACCACCGGTATGAACCAGATCGGCGCCCACTATGAAGGGCATAAGATCATCGAGATCGGCGCCGTAGAGGTGATCAACCGTCGCCTCACCGGTAATAACTTCCATGTTTACCTGAAGCCCGACCGGCTGGTGGACCCTGAAGCCTTCGGCGTTCACGGTATTGCCGATGAATTCCTCATGGATAAGCCGACATTTGCCGACGTTGCCGATGAGTTCATGGAGTATATCCGCGGCGCGGAGCTGGTCATCCATAACGCATCGTTCGATATCGGCTTTATGGATTATGAATTCAAAAAGCTGAACCGCGGCATTGAGAAAACGGAGACCTTTTGTAAGGTCACCGATAGCCTGGCGCTGGCGCGTAAGATGTTCCCCGGCAAGCGTAACAGCCTCGATGCGCTCTGTTCACGTTATGAGATAGACAACAGCAAGCGTACGCTGCACGGGGCGTTGCTCGATGCCCAGATACTGGCCGACGTCTATCTGATGATGACCGGCGGGCAGACCAGCATGGCGTTTTCGATGGAAGGGGAAGGCCAACAGCAGGCCGGCGATATTGGAATACAGCGCGTTGTCCGCGCCGCCAGTAAATTACGCGTGGTTTATGCCTCTGACAGCGAGCTGGCGGACCATGAATCGCGTCTCGATCTGGTGCAGAAGAAGGGCGGAAGCTGCCTGTGGCGCGCCTGATTGCCGACAATATGCGCTAAAAATAGGCGGGCGGGCTAATTTTGCAGCAAACGATTCAAAAGTGAAGAAAAAGCGTTGACGACGATGTAGGGAAACCGTAATATTCGCCTCGTTCCCAACGGAACAACAACGCGGAGCGGTAGTTCAGTCGGTTAGAATACCTGCCTGTCACGCAGGGGGTCGCGGGTTCGAGTCCCGTCCGTTCCGCCACTATTCAGAAGGCCTGAGTCAGCAATGATTCAGGCCTTCGTCGTTTGGGGGAATTATCATTTAATCCGCCCCTAACGCCTCCTCAACACACTGCATAAATACCCGCATTGCCGGGCTGACCACTTTACCGGCGTGATGGGCGCATATCGCGTTAATAGTGAGTGGAATATCGCTGAACGGGAGTTCAACCAGCGTACCGCGCTTAAGCTCTTCCTCAACGGCGAAACGCGGCAGATAGCTGACGCCAAGATTGCTCGCCACGCACTGCTTTATACTTTCGATACTCCAGAGCTCAATGGTATTTTCCAGGGTAATGGCGCGCTGACGCAGCGTGCTTTCAAAAATCTGCCGAAATACGCACTGTGGCTCATTGATAACAAAGCTCAGCGGAATATGTTGCCCGCAGTGGGTAAAATCGACCGCCGGATGCTGCGGCGAGGCGACCAGCGTCAGCGACTGCACTCCAAAGCTTTTCATGGTTAACGCGTCATCGTTGCCAACCCGATAAAACACGCCTAAATCGGCGCTATCGTTGAGTAGCGCATCGCGGATGACATAACAGTTGAGCGACTGCAGCGATAAGCGTACCTGCGGCGCCCGTTGTTTAAAGCGCTGTAGCACCTGCGGCATTTTATAGGCCAGCAGGGTTTCCCCACAGGCAACGCGAAGCTCGCCAGCCGGTTCGCCATCCTCGCGAGCCGCCTCGCGAATGGTTTCCATCACCCTCGCCAGTTCATGGACGTGCTGCAGCACCTTTTTACCGGATTCGGTCAGGCACATGCGGCGGCCAATTTTTTCAAACAGCTGAACGGCAAGCTCTTGCTCAAGCTGTTGAATATGAAAGGTCACCGTGGATTGCGTACAGCATAGCTTTTGTGCTGCGCGTAAAAACGAGCCTTCTTCCACTACCGTTTTGAGAGTAATAAAACGCCGCAGATCCATTTCGCCACCAACTATCGAAAACATCGAATTCAGAATCAAAAAACATTCATTTTTTTAAATGAATGGCATCGGGTACTGTCTGCCAAAACGAAGGAGAAGACAAGTGACCCCAGCTTTGATTAGTGCTTTTTTGACTTATACCCTGATAACCGCGCTGACTCCCGGCCCTAATAATATTCTTGCCCTCAGCAGCGTCACCTCCCATGGCTTACGCCGCAGCCTGCGGGTGCTGGCGGGGATGAGCGTCGGTTTTATTATCACCATGCTGATTTGCGCGGCGTTAACCTTTTCGCTGGTGGAACTCGACTCGCGATTTACCCGGATATTGGGATGGATTGGCGCGGCGTATATCCTGTGGCTGGCCTGGCAGATAGCCAAAAGCAAACCGGGGGCAGGCGCGCTGAGTACAGAGCCGGTGGGGTTCTGGGCGAGCCTGGGGCTGCAGTTCGTCAACGTAAAAATTATTCTGTATGGCATCACCGCGCTCTCTACCTTTGTCCTGCCCGTTACCCGCGAGCCGGTTTGGCTCATCAGCGTGAGTCTGCTGCTGGCGGCGATTGGCGCGCTGGGAAATCTGTGCTGGGCGCTGGCGGGGCATCTGTTTCAGCGCCTGTTTTTGCTGTACGGGCGCCAACTAAACTGGGTGTTGGCAGCGTTATTGGTCTACTGCGCTTTGCGGATCGTGGTGGAATAAAAAGGGAGCGCAGCGGCTCCCGAAAAGTGTTTAGCCGATCGTGAAAGGATCGGCATCCTGCCAGGCCGGAAATTTCTCGCGATACTCCTGCAGCGCGGCCAACGACAGATCGGCATCGAGCCGCGTCGCCTGATGCGGTTCGGCGGTGGCGATAATCTCTCCCTGCGGGCTAATGATACGGCTATCGCCCCGATAGTGGTGGCCGTTGCCATCGGTGCCGACGCGGTTGCAGCCGGCGACGTAGGCCTGGTTTTCAATGGCTCTGGCGACCAGCAGCGATTGCCAGTGTAGCGAACGCGGGGCAGGCCAGTTAGCAACATACAGCGCCAGGTCGTAATCGTTGTGGTTACGCGACCATACCGGGAAGCGCAGGTCATAGCACACCAGCGGCAGAATCCGCCAGCCGCGCCATTCAAAGACCACTCGTTCGGTTCCTGCCTCATAATGGTGATGTTCATCCGCCATGCGGAACAGGTGACGCTTATCGTAAAAATGCGTTTTACCGCCGGGCTCTACCAGCAGAAAGCGGTTCACCGGGCCGCGGTCGGTCTGCAATGCCGCGCTACCGGCAATCAGCGCGTTGGTCTGCTCCGCTTTCGCCTGCATCCACTCAACGACCTCTTCCTGCGGCATCGACTGCTTCGCCGCTTCCATGGCAAAACCAGTAGTAAACATCTCAGGCAGTACAATGATGTCGCGCCCGCTCACTTCTTCCAGCTGACGATCGAAATGGCGCAGGTTGGCGGGACCATCCATCCACACCAGCGGTTGCTGCAACAGCGTAATTTTCAAGCCAGGCACAGTGGTGAACTCCATTATAAAGAGGGCGTTTAGATAATTTTAATACCATATCAGCAGCGGGAGGCGGCATGGAATATTTTGTTAAAAAAATGCTACTTTGGCGGGGGAGTAACAAATGAAAAGGCGGGGAAATTCCCCGCCTTCGTCGTGATGTGCAGTATTGCTTTTATTATGCCGCTTCAATCTTGCGGATTTTTTCCGGCAGCTTTACCGGTTTGGTCGCCAGTTCATCCGCCGCGAAATCATCAACGTTAATACTGCGCAGACGGCTGGTTTCTGCACGGGTCAGGATTGCGGCTTCCTCCTGATTAATTAACCCTTTGGCCAGCGCATTAGTGGCCAGCTCATCCAGGCGGGTGAACGGCAGATTTTTACCCAGCTCTTTGCAGATGCGCTGGTGGATTGGATCCGCCGCCATCACATCCAGCAGCGCCTCTTCCAGCAGGCCAACCGGGTTATGTTCGCTTGGCGTCAGGTACTGACCGCGACCGATACGAGAGCGGGTCGCGCTCGGAACCTGTAGGATTTTCGCCACTTTATGATCCAGCTTATCGGACGGCGCATCGTAGTGACGGCCGGTCGGGAAGATGGCGAGACGTAGCGCGCCTGCGACAAAGCGGTTCGGGAAGTTCTTCAGCAGGTCATCGATAGCCTGCTCCGCCTGATACAGCGCATCCTGCACGCCCCAATGGACCAGCGGCAGATCCGCTTCATTACGGCCTTCATCGTCATAACGTTTCAGCACCGCCGATGCCAGATAAAGCTGGCTCAGCACGTCGCCGAGACGCGCGGAGATACGTTCGCGACGCTTCAGGCTGCCGCCCAGCACCGCCATTGATACATCCGACAGCAGGGCCAGGTTGGCGCTCAGGCGGTTCATGTGCTGATAGTAGCGGCGCGTGGTGTCACGGGTCGGCGCGCTGCTGGTGCGGCCGCGAGTCAGGCCCAGCCAGAAGCTGCGTACTTTGTTGCTACCAACGTGGCCGATATGTTTAAACAGCAGCTTGTCGAAGGCGTTAACGTCATTGTTCTGCGCGGCGGCCATCTCATCCAGTACATACGGATGGCAGCGAATCGCCCCTTGACCAAAGATCATCATGCTGCGGGTGAGGATATTCGCCCCTTCAACGGTAATGGCGATCGGCGCGCCCTGATAAGCGCGGGCAAGGAAGTTGCCTTCGCCCAGCATGATGCCTTTACCGCCGGTAATATCCATAGCGTCAATGATTGAACGCTGGCCACGGTGTGTACAATGATATTTAACGATTGCCGACAGCACCGCCGGTTTCTCGCCAAGCATAATCCCGTAGGTAATCAGCGAAGCGGCGGCGTCCATTACGTAGGCGTTGCCTGCGATACGCGCCAGCGGCTCTTCGATCCCTTCCATTTTACCAATCGAGATTTTGAACTGACGGCGAATGTGGGCGTAGGCGCCCGTCGCCATGGCGACGGATTTCAGGCCGCCGGTGGCGTTGGACGGCAGAGTAATGCCGCGCCCCACGGACAGGCACTCAACCAGCATACGCCAGCCCTGGCCGGCCATGCTCGGGCCGCCGATGATGTAATCGATCGGTACGAAAATATCTTTACCGCGAGTAGGGCCGTTCTGGAACGGCACGTTCAGCGGGAAGTGACGACGGCCAATTTCCACGCCCGGCGTTGAGGTAGGGATCAACGCGCAGGTGATACCTAGCTCTTCCTCGCCGCCCAGCAGACGGTCCGGGTCTGAGAGTTTGAAAGCCAGGCCCAGCACGGTGGCGATCGGCGCGAGGGTGATATAGCGCTTGTTCCAGGTCAGGCGCATACCCAGCACCTGCTGACCCTGCCAGTCGCCCATACAGACTACGCCGGTATCCGGGATCGCGCCGGCGTCGGAGCCCGCTTCCGGGCTGGTCAACGCGAAGCATGGGATCTCCTGACCACGCGCCAGGCGCGGCAGGTAGTGATTTTTCTGCTCTTCGGTACCGTAATGTTGCAGCAGTTCTCCCGGCCCTAACGAGTTAGGCACGCCGACGGTGATCGCCAGGATCCCGGAAACGCCGGACAGCTTTTGCAGCACGCGAGACTGGGCATAGGCGGAAAACTCCAGCCCGCCGTACTCTTTTTTAATGATCATCGCGAAGAAGCGATGCTCTTTCAGGTACGCCCACAGCTCCGGCGGCAGATCCGCCATCTCATGGGTAATTTCGAAGTCGTTCGCCATGCGGCAGGCTTCTTCTACCGGGCCGTCGATGAAAGCCTGCTCTTCGGCGGTGAGGCGCGGCTGCGGATAGTTATGCAGCTTGTGCCAGTCCGGGTTGCCGCGGAACAGATCGCCTTCCCACCAGGTGGTGCCTGCATCGATGGCTTCTTTTTCCGTACGCGACATCGGCGGCATTACTTTACGGAAAGCGCGGAACGCCGGGGCGGAGAAAAGGGATTTACGCATCGGCGCAAAGTTGAACGGCAGCAGGATAATCGCCAGCGGCAGCAGCAGCCAGATATTCCACAGCCCCGCCACGCTGAGCGCCGCGGTCCAGGCGAGCAAAATCACGCTGCTGAGAAGCAGGCTGACTCGGTGATAGAAGAGCACGCCGAGTAACACTACGGTTGCAACAATACTCAAAATCATCATAGAGAAATGCTCCCTTATCTTGTAGGAGGTCTGACCACTTGTGATGTATTGGTTGTAGTGGATGTAATTTGTTTTAGCAATGTGTTTACAAAATAATTACAACCTTGCTCACATTGTTGGCTGGAAAAGCGGCACGTAAAATCAAAAGGACGGGGGATAACGTCGCCTGCTGCTTCTCGCTTCGGCGGCTATCCGGTACACTGCCAGGGTTATTCCAACCAATACTGAAGGATTATCCTCATGTACCAGGATCTTATTCGTAACGAACTGAACGAAGCCGCGGAAACGCTGGCCAACTTTCTGCAGGACGAGGCCAACATTCATGCTATCCAACGCGCGGCGGTACTGCTGGCGGATAGCTTCAAAGCTGGCGGTAAAGTGCTTTCCTGCGGCAACGGCGGTTCTCATTGCGATGCGATGCATTTTGCGGAAGAGCTGACCGGGCGTTATCGCGAAAACCGCCCTGGTTATCCGGCGATCGCTATCTCTGATGTCAGCCATCTGTCCTGCGTGAGTAATGATTTTGGCTATGAATACGTCTTCTCCCGCTACGTTGAATCGGTTGGCCGCGCAGGCGATGTTCTGCTGGGGATCTCCACTTCCGGCAACTCCGGCAACGTGATCAAAGCGATTGAAGCCGCTCGTGCGCAGGGAATGAAAGTGATCACCCTGACCGGTAAAGACGGCGGCAAAATGGCGGGTTCCGCCGATGTTGAAATCCGCGTACCGCATTTCGGTTACGCCGATCGCATTCAGGAGATTCACATTAAGGTGATTCATATTCTGATTATGTTGATCGAAAAAGAGATGGTTAAAGCTTAACTTGCCATGATGACGGCGCCGTGGCTTCCATGTTGAGGAGCCGCGGCGACAAGGCTTTAGCGGCAGGATATTTTGTGCAGTGGTATGAGGTGATCTATGTGCGAATTGCTCGGGATGAGCGCCAATGTGCCGACCGATATCTGTTTTAGCTTCTCCGGGCTGGTTCAGCGCGGGGGCGGCACCGGGCCGCATAAAGACGGCTGGGGCATTACCTTTTACGAAGGGAAAGGGTGTCGCACATTTAAAGATCCGCAGCCGAGCTTTCAGTCGCCGATAGCCAAACTGGTACAGGATTATCCCATCAAATCCTGTTCCGTCATCGCCCATATCCGTCAGGCTAACCGCGGCGAGGTGGCGCTGGAAAACACCCATCCGTTTACTCGCGAGCTGTGGGGGCGCCACTGGACCTACGCCCATAACGGCCAGCTCAAAGGTTATAAATCGCTGAAGACGGGGAATTTCCGCCCGGTGGGCGAGACCGACAGCGAAACGGCTTTCTGCTGGCTGTTGCACCGTTTAACCGAGCGCTATCCGCGCACGCCGGGCAATATGGTCGGCGTGTTTAAATACATCGCGACGCTGGCGGGCGAAATGCGTGAGAAGGGCGTGTTTAATATGCTGTTATCGGACGGGCGCTATGTAATGGCGTACTGTTCAACCAACCTGTACTGGATCACCCGTCGGGCGCCGTTTGGCGTGGCGAAGCTGCTGGATCAGGATGTGGAAATTGATTTTCAACGTGAGACCACACCAAACGATGTGGTCTCCGTTATCGCCACTCAGCCGCTGACCGGCAATGAGGCCTGGAATAAAATCATGCCAGGCGAGTGGGCGTTATTTTGCCTCGGGGAGCGTATAGTTTGAGGCCAGCTGCGGCTGGATAACCTCGTGGCTGAGCGGCTTGCTGACGATATAGCGGCCATCCATCACCGAAACCACCGGCGGTTTGTGGGTCTGCTGGAAGTAGTCATAGCCTGGCTTCAGCTGCTTCCAGAAATCCGAATAGTACGAGAACTTATGCCGCGCCATGTTGGCGTCGGTCATCCGGAACGGATAGATGCTGACCTGCACGCTTGGCTGGCCAAATACCAGCGCGCCGGTGACAAACTGGAAGATCTCGTCAATGCCGGTGTCGGTCATCGCGTAGCAGCCGACGGAAACGCAGGCGCCGTGGATCATCAGGTATTTACCTTCATAGCCGTGCGCGCGATCGTAGGCATTCGGGAAGCCGATATTGATCGCTTTATAAAAGCGGCTGTCTGGTTTTAGCTGACTGCGCGAGACGTTATAAAATCCTTCCGGACTTTTAAAATCGCCCTGGCGTTGCTTCGGCCCGAGGCCGCCGGAGTAGTTACAGATCCGGTAGCTATCGAGAAGCTGGTAGGTTTCGCCCATTTTGACATAGAGATCGAGCATCCGCTCTTCTTTGAAGATCTCAATATAAACGGGGGAGCCCATTAACTGCTGTTTATATTCTTTGCTAACCGGCGTTGTCGGGCTGTTACTGCTGAGTAACCCAGCAAATGACACGCACGGCAACAGAAGCATCGCAATAAAGAATGCGATTTTGCGCATACTGCTTGTTCCTTGATAAAACAAAAAACCACATGCCAGGACGGCAAGAGATACCCGAAATCAGAGTTTTCTGGATTTAGAGCGCTCACATTAGCATCACGGCAGTTTTTCGCAAGCACGGTGTGGCTGCGTTTACAATTTAATGTTCCTTTATAGCGAATATTGCCGCAAAGCGCAGTGAGAACTTTGCGCAATAGCTCGCATTTTAGAAGCACTTATTGGCGCTTTTCCTACTTCTGCCACTCACAAAATGTTACACTCCCGCCGTTTATGACCAGGGTAAGAAAGGATGCTTCTCTCCCGTCTTGTGCCCCCGTGGCACCGCTATTCCTTTCTTATTCTGATATTCCATCAATAATGCTGGCCTCGGCTTGAGCCGGGGTTTAGGTTACGGATACCTGCTAACGATATGATTAAAATCACGAAAGGGCTGGATTTGCCCATAGCTGGCATGCCATTACAGCAGATCTCGTCCCGGCCTGCGGTGAAACGCGTCGCGCTGCTCGGCGAGGAGTACGTCGGCATGCGCCCCTCGATGGCGGTGAGCGAAGGCGATCGGGTGCAGAAAGGCCAGGTGCTGTTCGAAGACAAAAAGAACGCCGGGGTACGTTTTACCGCGCCAGCCAGCGGGGTAGTTAGCGCCATTCATCGCGGCGAGCGCCGGGTGCTGCAATCGGTGGTGATTGACGTCGACGGCAGTAATGATGCGGTGTCGTTTACCCGCTACGCATTAGAAGATCTTAACGATTTAGCGCGGGAAGCGGTGCAGCAACAGCTGCTGGACTCCGGGCAGTGGACGGCGTTTCGTACCCGTCCATTCAGCAAAATTCCCGCGCCGGGCAGCGTTCCGGCGGCTATCTTCGTCACCGCTATTGATACTAACCCGCTGGCGGCTGAACCGCAGCCGATTATCCTGGCCCAGCGTGAAGCCTTTGATGCCGGTCTGACGGTGCTAACGCACCTGACGGACGGTAAAGTCCACGTCTGTCAGGCCAGCGGCGGCAAGCTGGGCGGCCATCCCGCCGGGCAGGTGACATTCAACCAGTTTAGCGGCCCGCATCCGGCAGGGCTTGCCGGTACGCACATTCACTTCCTTGAGCCGGTCAGCCTGACCAAACAGGTCTGGCATCTCAACTATCAGGAGGTCATCGCCATCGGCAGACTGTTCCTCGACGGCGAGCTGTACAGCGACCGCGTCATTGCCCTTGGCGGCCCGCAGGTAAAACAGCCGCGATTGCTGCAAACCTGTCTCGGCGCCAGCCTCGATGAACTGCTGGCGGGCGAGCTGGTGGATGATGAAAACCGGGTAATTTCCGGTTCAGTCTTGAGCGGCACCCATGCCTGCGGCCCTCACGCTTTCCTCGGGCGCTACCATTTGCAGGTCAGCGTGGTACGAGAAGGCCGTGAAAAAGAGCTGTTTGGCTGGGTGATGCCGGGCAAAGAGAAGTTCTCGATTACCCGTACCACCCTTGGTCATTTCTTTAAGCGCAAGCGCTTTAATTTCTCCACTGATACTAACGGCGGTGAGCGGGCGATGGTGCCGATCGGCAACTATGAGCGGGTAATGCCGCTGGATATTCTGCCCACCATATTGCTGCGCGATCTGCTCGCCGGCGATAGCGATAGCGCCCAGGCGCTGGGCTGTCTGGAGCTGGATGAAGAAGATCTGGCGCTCTGCACCTACGTTTGTCCGGGCAAATATGAATACGGCCCGGCGCTGCGCAGCGTGTTAACCCAGATTGAGCAGGAAGGATAAGAGATGGGCTTAAAGCACCTGATTGAGAAACTTGAGCCGCATTTCACCCACGGCGGCAAGTTAGCAAAATATTACCCGCTGTATGAAGCGGCGGCGACAATCTTCTACACCCCGGGTTTAGTCACCCGCGGCGCCGCGCACGTACGTGACGCCATCGACCTCAAGCGGATGATGATCCTCGTCTGGTTTGCAGTGTTTCCGGCGATGTTCTGGGGCATGTACAACGTCGGCTTGCAGACAATTCCGGCGCTGCACAAGCTATACGGCGCCGAACAGCTGCAGCAGGTGATTGCCAACAACTGGCACTATAGCGTTGCCCAATGGTTAGGGGTGAGCTTCAGCGCCGATGCCGGGTGGCTCAGCATGATGACGCTGGGGGCGGTATTTTTCCTGCCTATCTACCTGACCGTATTCATCGTTGGCGGTTTTTGGGAAGTACTGTTCGCGATTGTGCGCAAACATGAGATCAACGAAGGCTTTTTCGTTACCTCGATTCTCTTCGCGCTGATTGTGCCGCCCACGATGCCGCTATGGCAGGCGGCGCTGGGGATCTCCTTCGGCGTGGTGATTGCCAAAGAAATTTTCGGCGGCACCGGGCGCAACTTCCTCAACCCGGCGCTGGCGGGGCGCGCGTTTCTGTTCTTTGCCTACCCGGCGCAGATTTCCGGCGACCTGGTATGGACGGCGGCGGACGGTTTTTCCGGCGCGACGCCGCTCTCCCAGTGGGCCAGCGGCGGCGGTGAAGCGCTGGTTAACGTCGCCACCGGCATCCCGGTGAGCTGGATGGACGCCTTCCTTGGCAATATTCCCGGCTCGATTGGCGAAGTGTCGACGCTGATGATCCTCATCGGCGGCGCGTTCATTATCTTTGCCCGTATCGCCTCCTGGCGCATCGTCGCCGGGGTGATGGTCGGCATGATCGCCACCGCCACGCTGTTTAACTTTATCGGTTCCGATACCAACCCCATGTTCTCGATGCCGTGGTACTGGCATCTGGTGCTCGGCGGTTTCGCCTTCGGCATGATGTTTATGGCGACTGACCCGGTATCGGCTTCCTTTACCGATAAAGGTAAATGGAGCTACGGCCTGCTGATTGGCGTGATGTGCGTACTGATTCGCGTCGTCAACCCGGCCTATCCGGAAGGGATGATGTTGGCGATTCTGTTCGCCAACCTGTTTGCGCCGCTGTTCGATTACCTGGTGGTGCAGGCCAATATCAAGCGGAGGAAGTCGCGTGGCTGAGAAGAAAAGTAACGATAGCATCGGCAAAACGCTGCTGGTGGTGCTGGTGCTTTGTCTGGTGTGCTCCATTGTGGTCGCCGGTTCCGCCGTGGGCCTCAAGTCGCGTCAGCAGGAACAACGCGCGCTGGATAAACAGCGCAATATCCTGGCCGTCGCCGGCCTGATGCAGCAGGGGATGGATGCTGACGCGGTGGCGGAAACCTTCGCCGCGCGCATTACCCCGCGGCTGGTCAATCTGGCGACCGGCGAACTGCTGGATAAAGACCCGGGCAAATTTAATCAGGCTCAGGCGCTGAAAGATCCACAGCAGAGCATCGCGCTCGACGTAAGCCAGGATCCGGCCGGGATTAAACGCCGCAGCAACCTGGCGGAAATTTACCTGGTGCGTGACGCGCAGCAGCAGATCCAGGAAGTCGTGCTGCCTATCTATGGCAATGGCCTGTGGTCAATGATGTACGCCTTCGTGGCGCTGGACGTCGATGGGCGTACGGTGAAAGGCATTACTTACTACGATCAGGGCGAAACGCCGGGGCTGGGCGGTGAGGTGGAAAACCCGAACTGGCGTCAGCAGTTTGTCGGTAAGCAGGTGCTGGATGACAACGGCATGCCGTCGTTGAAGGTGGTAAAAGGCGGCGCGCGCGCAGGCGATCTCCACGCGGTTGACGGTTTATCCGGCGCCACGCTGACATCAAACGGCGTGCAGCATAGCTTTGATTTCTGGATGGGCGAACTGGGCTTTGGTCCGTTCCTGAAAAAGGTTCGTGAGGGAGAGCTGAATAATGGCTGAACAGAGCGATATGAAAGAGGTGAAGCGCGTGCTGGTGGGGCCGCTTATCGCCAATAACCCCATCGCCCTGCAGGTGCTCGGCGTCTGCTCCGCGCTGGCGGTGACTACCAAACTGGAAACCGCCTTCGTGATGACCATTGCGGTGACGCTGGTGACGGCGTTTTCCAGCATGTTTATCTCTATGATTCGCCACCATATTCCCAATAGCGTACGTATCATCGTGCAGATGGCGATCATCGCCTCGTTGGTTATCGTGGTGGATCAGCTGCTGCGGGCTTTCGCCTATGAGACCTCTAAGCAGCTGTCGGTGTTCGTCGGGCTTATCATCACGAACTGTATCGTGATGGGGCGTGCCGAAGCTTATGCCATGAAATCGCCGCCGCTGGCCAGCTTTATGGATGGTATCGGTAACGGTCTCGGTTACGGCGCGATCCTGATTATCGTCGGCTTCCTGCGCGAGCTTATCGGCAGCGGCAAGCTGTTTGGTATCACCGTACTGGAAACGGTGCAGAACGGCGGCTGGTATCAGCCGAACGGCCTGTTCCTGCTGGCGCCGAGCGCGTTCTTCATTATCGGTTTGCTGATTTGGGCCCTGCGTAGCTGGAAGCCTGAACAGCAGGAAAAGGAGTAACCGGTCATGGCTCATTACATTAGCCTGTTTGTCCGCGCGGTGTTCGTTGAGAACATGGCGCTGGCCTTCTTCCTCGGGATGTGTACCTTCCTCGCGGTGTCGAAAAAGGTTTCCACCGCGTTTGGCCTCGGCGTTGCGGTCACGGTGGTGCTGGGTCTTGCCGTACCGATCAACAATCTGGTCTATAACCTGGTGCTGCGCGACGGCGCATTGATGGAAGGCGTAGACCTCAGCTTCCTTAACTTCATCACCTTTATTGGGGTGATTGCGGCGCTGGTGCAAATACTTGAGATGATCCTCGATAAGTACTTCCCGGCACTCTATAACGCGTTAGGGATCTTCCTGCCGCTTATCGCCGTTAACTGCGCTATTTTCGGCGGCGTGTCGTTTATGGTGCAGCGCGATTACAACTTCCCGGAATCTATTGTCTACGGCTTTGGTTCCGGTATTGGCTGGATGCTGGCGATTGTCGCGATGGCGGGGATCCGCGAAAAAATGAAGTACGCCAACGTGCCCGCCGGTCTGCGCGGGTTAGGGATCACCTTTATCACCACCGGACTGATGGCGCTCGGCTTTATGTCATTCTCCGGTGTGCAGCTATAAGGGCGGAAAAGTATGGAAATTATTCTTGGCGTGGTGATGTTCACGCTGATCGTGCTGGTCCTGTCGGGGCTCATCCTGGTGGCGCGCTCGAAGCTGGTGAACGCGGGCGACGTGGTTATTGAAATCAATAACGAAGCGGATAAACAGATCCGCACCCCGGCGGGTGACAAACTGCTGAACACGCTCTCCAGCAACGGTATCTTCGTCTCTTCCGCCTGCGGCGGCGGCGGCTCCTGCGGCCAGTGCCGGGTGACCATCAAAGAAGGTGGCGGCGATATTCTGCCGACCGAGCTTTCGCATATCACCAAACGCGAAGCCAAAGAAGGGTGCCGCCTGGCCTGCCAGGTGGCGGTGAAGCAGAATATGAAAATTGAGCTGCCGGAAGAGATTTTCGGCGTGAAAAAATGGGAGTGCGAGGTTATCTCTAATGATAACAAAGCGACCTTCATTAAAGAGCTCAAATTACGGGTGCCGGATGGTGAAGCGGTGCCGTTCCGCGCCGGCGGTTATATTCAGATCGAATGCCCGTCGCATAAAGTGGCCTATGCCGACTTTGATATTCCCGATGAATATCGCTCAGACTGGGACAAGTTCAACCTGTTCCGCTATGTCTCTGATGTGAAAGAGCCGACCCTGCGCGCCTACTCGATGGCTAACTACCCAGAAGAGGAGGGCATCATTATGCTCAACGTGCGTATCGCCACGCCGCCGCCGAAGGTACCGGATGCGCCGCCGGGGATTATGTCGTCCTATATCTGGTCGCTGAAGCCTGGCGATAAGGTGACGATTTCTGGGCCGTTTGGCGAGTTCTTTGCCAAAGAGACCGACGCCGAGATGGTGTTTATCGGCGGTGGCGCGGGCATGGCGCCGATGCGTTCGCACATCTTTGACCAGCTTAAGCGCCTGCACAGCAAGCGTAAAATCAGCTTCTGGTACGGTGCGCGTTCGCTGCGCGAAATGTTCTATGACGATGAGTTTGAACAGCTGGCGCGCGAAAACCCCAATTTTACCTTCCACGTCGCGCTCTCCGATCCGCTGCCGGAAGATAACTGGACCGGGCATACGGGCTTTATCCATAATGTTCTGTATGAAAACTATCTGCGCGACCATCCGGCGCCGGAAGATTGCGAGTTCTATATGTGCGGGCCGCCGGTGATGAACGCCGCGGTGATTAAAATGCTCAAAGACCTGGGCGTTGAAGATGAGAACATCATGCTCGACGACTTTGGAGGCTGATGATGTTGACGGTATTTGTCGCGACCTTTGTGATTTTTGCGCTGGTGATCCTCGGCATGTCCCTGGGCTACCTGGTGAAGCGTAAGAGTATTCAAGGCAGCTGCGGCGGGATCTCCTCGCTGGGGCTGGAGAAAGTCTGCGACTGTCCGGAACCGTGCGACGCGCGTAAGAAACGTCTCGCCCGCGAGGCACAGCGCCAGCAGCAGCGCATTCTCTAATGCGCCGACGGCGCTACGCTTGCGTTTTCAGGCCGCTTTCGCGGCCTTTTTTATCTTACTGCCAGCTTTTCGCCTGCGCCGGAGAGTCCACCATCACGCCGTCGGCGCCCAGTTCTTTCGCCGTACGATAATCTTCCGCGCTATTGATACCGAAGAAAATGATGTGGGCCTTACCCTGCGAGCGGAAGCAATCCATCGCCTCTTTATCCCAGGTGAGCATCGCCGGAGAAACGCCTTCACCGAGGGTAAACTTCTCGACTACCTCCACCTTGCGCTTCAGCTCCAGCCCGTACCACTTATCGCCATCGCGCTGGCTGTCTTGCTGACACTGGTGGCTGAGCGAAACGTTTGCAAGCCTGGTTCGGGTTTCGCTGCGGCTAACAAAGCGTGGGATTGGTTGCGGCAGAGCGGCGATATAGCGGTCTTCGGTGGAGTAAACCCGTACCCGCTCGAGGCTATGGGTGTTTTTTAACACCTCCAGCAGACGTTCGCCCATCACCACCGGATCGGCATCCGGTGATTTTATATCGATGTAGAAGAAGGTCTGCGGCCACTGCTGCAGCACGCTTTGCAAGGTCGGGATCGTGGCCTGCTTGCCGCGCCACGGATGGCTGTCATCGCCCCATTTCCAGCCGGCATCGACTTTTGCCAGCTCGGCGGCGGTTAAGCTTGAGATCTTGCCCTCGGCGTTGGTCAGGGCGGAGAGATCGCTTGAGCGATAGAGCACCGGTACGCCGTCGCGGCTTAGCTGTACCGTAATCCAGATGGCCTGCGCGTGGTTTTCCAGCGCCAGCTTGATGGCCGGTAAGGTGTTTTCCGGCGCATCGCCGGTGCCGCCGCGGTGGGCAATCAGCTGCGGGTTGGCGAAAGCGCTGCCGGTCGCCAGCAGACAGAGTAGCGTGAGTATTTTCTTCATGATTGTATCTTCCTGATTCATTATTTAAATGCATGAAAATAAACGTGATTTGTTTCACTTTTATGTTGTAACAGCTTTTTTGGCGGTTGAATTAAAAAAAGAATAAAATTCGCACGTAGTTTTGCTATGCTGTATGGGTATACAGTGTTGGGCAAGGCGATGCGTAAAATTATCCATGTCGATATGGACTGCTTCTTCGCAGCGGTGGAAATGCGTGACAACCCGGCGTTGCGCGATATCCCCATTGCCATTGGCGGCAGCCGGGTACAGCGTGGCGTGATTAGTACCGCGAACTATCCTGCGCGTAAGTTTGGCGTGCGCAGCGCAATGCCGACGGCGACGGCGCTTAAACTGTGTCCGCACCTCACGCTGCTGCCGGGGCGCTTTGATGCCTACAATGAAGCCTCGAACCATATCCGCGAAATTTTCTCCCGCTATACCTCATTAATCGAGCCGCTGTCGCTGGATGAAGCCTACCTTGACGTGAGCGACAGCGTACACTGCCACGGTTCTGCCACGCTGATGGCCCAGGAGATCCGCCAGACCATCGAGCACGAATTGAATCTCACCGCTTCGGCGGGGGTGGCGCCGGTTAAATTTCTCGCCAAAATCGCTTCAGATATGAACAAGCCGAATGGTCAGTTCGTCATTGCCCCGCACCAGGTGGCGGAATTTGTGCGGTCTCTGCCGCTGGCGAAAATCCCAGGCGTCGGGAAGGTGTCGGCGGCGAAGCTGGAAAATATGGGGCTGCGTACCTGTGGCGACGTGCAGAACAGCGATCTGGCGATGCTGCTTAAACGCTTTGGTAAGTTTGGGCGTATCCTGTGGGAGCGCAGCCACGGCATTGACGAGCGCGAAATCCATAACGATCGTCAGCGTAAATCGGTCGGCGTCGAGCGCACTCTGGCGGAGGATATTCACGAGTGGTCAGACTGCGAAGCGATTATCGAAAATCTCTATCCCGAGCTCGAACGCCGTCTGGCGAAGGTAAAACCGGATCTACTGATCGCCCGCCAAGGTATCAAACTGAAGTTTAACGATTTTCAGCTCACCACTCAGGAGCATGTCTGGCCGCGGTTAAACAAAGAGGATTTAATCGCGACCGCACGCAACGCCTGGCTTGAACGTCGGGGCAGCCGCGGCGTGCGGCTGGTGGGGTTACACGTGACGCTGCTCGACCCACAGCTCGAAAGACAACTGGTACTTGGACTATAACGATGTTAACGATCAGGTCGTATCTAGAAGATGATTTTCCGGCGCTGTGCGCCATTTTTTTGCGCGCGGTGAGAGAGACCGCCAGCCGGGATTATTCTCCCGCGCAAATTGCCGCCTGGGCGCAGGTTGATGAATCCCGCTGGCGGCAGAAACTTGCTCATTCGCAAGTGCTGGTGGCGGTTATTGATAATCAGCCGGTTGGATTTATCACTTCCGTTAATGATTATATCGACCTTTTATTCGTCTCGCCGGATTATACCCGCCGGGGAATAGGCCATGCGCTCATCGGGGCGGTCTGCGCCAGCCATCCGGGAAAGGTACTGTCGGTCGATGCGAGTATAACGGCACGATCCAGTTTTCTTCGTCAGGGATTCCGTGTCGCCGCTGAGCAGCGAGTAGAATCGCGTGGAGAGTGGTTCACCAACTATCGAATGGAAAAACGCGGTTCGGGGAAGGCTGAATAGATACTGTTATCGGTTTGCGACTTTTTTGGTCCGGGAAAAACACGAGTTTTGTGTTAATTCAGAGCACATTGCGCTCCCGATATTTCTTCTGCGTTATGGCTTTCCTGGCGCAGGGAGCGCACAGGGGGCGGCCAGTCGCCGCCGCCCCCTGTACCCCCGGGCTCTGGCCGCCAA
>NZ_JBPNXF010000023.1:0-26034 GCF_051207495.1 Klebsiella sp. K-3
TGCCGTGTCAGTGGGTGCGCATTATAGGGATCCCATTTTTTTGCACAAGACTTTTTTCGATCTTTTTTTCTGAATGATGGTTTTTCGCGCTTTTCGCGCTGTTATTGCTCAAATAGCTCAATTTTTATCAGAAAAAGGGGTTGCGGGAGCGCCAGAAAGCTTCCAAAGTCTGGTTATCTACCCTGATATTGAGGCAGCCATGTCCAGTTATTTACGTCCTTATAAAGAATTATTCCCTCAAATCGGTCTGCGGGTGATGGTGGATCCCAGCAGCGTTGTGATAGGCGACGTCAGAATTGCCGATGATGTAAGCATTTGGCCGTTGGTCGCCATCCGCGGCGACGTGAACTATGTATCGATCGGCGCACGTTCGAATATTCAGGACGGCAGCGTCCTACATGTTACCCACAAGTCTTCTTATAACCCTGAGGGTAATCCCCTGCTCATCGGCGAAGATGTTACCGTCGGGCATAAGGTCATGCTGCACGGCTGCACTATCGGCAATCGCATTCTTGTCGGAATGGGGTCAATTCTGCTGGATGGCGTGGTGGTAGAGGATGACGTGATGATCGGCGCCGGCAGCCTGGTTCCGCAAAACAAGCGTCTGGAAAGCGGATATCTCTACTTTGGCAATCCGGTAAAACAAATCCGCCCCCTGACGGAGGCGGAATATGCAGGCCTGAAGTATTCAGCCAACAACTATGTGAAATGGAAAGACGACTACCTGGATCAGGAAAACCAAATCCAACCCTGATGGTCTTCTTGCCGATCGCGAATCAGCGCTTCCGCTTCATCTTCCAGATCCCAGCGATGTTCACTAAAGAGAGCCAGCCACTGCGCTGGCTCATCGCCACCAAACCGTTGCTGCAGTGTCTTACCGCGAATCGCGCAAGTTAACTGCATCCCATTGACCAGCGCGGGGAAAACGATGCATTGCCGTTCGGCGTCCCACTCTTCTCTATCGGGAAATTGGATCGCCTGGTTCACGCATTCAGTTCCTGATGTAAAACAGCAATCACCGGGGCAATCTCCGGTAGTCTACCGTGCCACAACAGAACGGCATGGGCGGCCTGAGCCACCAGCATTCCTAATCCATCAGCCAGTTTTTTAGCGCCATACTGTTGGCACCAATGCAGAAATGGCGTATTTCCTTTCTGATAAAACATGTCATAACAGTAAACGTCGGCATGAATCAACGAAGATGGTATTGCCGGGATATCGCCGCTGATACCGCTGGACGTCGCGTTAATAATGAGGTCGAACTGATGGCCTTCCAGTTTATCCAGCGATAATGCGCTCACGCTGCCGGTATGAGCAAATAACGTTGCCAGTTCATGAGCACGGGAAAAAGTACGGTTAACAATAGTGACCGCGCAATCTAAAGAGAGCAGCGGTAATAATACGCCGCGTGATGCGCCGCCTGCGCCAATCAATAAAATCCTCATACCAGGTTTGATAAAGCCCAGGCGCTCTAAATCGCTTAATAACCCTATGCCATCCGTATTGTCGCCAAGCAAACGGCCATCTTCCAGGCGCTTCAACGTATTGACAGCGCCAGCCAGCGCGGCGCGTTCAGTGAGTTCATCGGCGCGGGCAAACGCTTCTTCTTTAAAGGGAACGGTCACATTAGCGCCCTTACCGCCTGTGTTGAAGAAAGCGTCCAGAGTATTCACAAAATCATCTAATGGCGCCAGTACCCGACCATAGGGGTGCGCAATATCTAACTGTTTGGCAAACAGCTGATGAATAGAAGGCGACTTGCTATGGGCTATAGGGTTACCAAAAACGGCATAAGTTTCCATAAATTACCCCTGGCGGAACTGTTCACCCGTCAGGGCATCACGGATTTCAGATGGGTTTTGCCGCCCGCCCGTTGCGCCATCCACCACCGGAAAACTATCGCCAAACTGGGCGCGTACTTCAGCAGTGGTCCGACACGGCGGCTGCCCGGTTAAGTTGGCGCTCGTCGAGACCAGTGGTTTTCCGTAGGCTTCGCATAATTCAATCACCAGCGGATGATTAGTAACGCGCACGGCCAGCGAATCGAAGCGCCCCGTCAGCCAGCGTGGGGTATCCGGGCGCGCCGGGAACACGAACGTCACCGGGCCGGGCCAACAGGAAAAGATCGCTTCACGCTGCGCGTCGCTTAACCGGGAATCATCAATATACGGTTGCAACTGTTCAAAGCTGGCGGCGATAAGAATTAATCCCTTTTCAACAGGACGCTGTTTTAACGCCAGAAGGCGCATCACGGCCGTTTCGCTATCCGGATCGCAACCGACGCCGAATACCGCTTCGGTTGGATAGGCGATGACATGTTCATTATTCAGTACCGCCACAGCCTGTGCGACGGTTTCTGAGGGCAGGTTTTTATTCACTTATTTGTTCCGCCGGGATCGGCTTTCCACATTGTTTACTGGCGCAAAAGCGTTTAACGCCTTGTGCCGTTTTCTTTTCTATTAATAGCGGGTAATGGCATTCAGGGCATTCGCCCGCCACCGGTTTAAAATTAATTACGAACTGGCAATCAGGATAGCGATCGCAGGAATGAAAGGTTTTACCAAAACGGGAGCGACGCTGCACCAGATGACCCTGTCCGCATTGCGGACACGCGATAGCGGTCTCATCAGGTTTATCAATCAGCTCGGTATGTTCGCATTCGGGATAGCGACTGCAGCCGATGAACATACCAAAACGCCCCTGGCGTAACACCATGACAGCGCCGCAAGATGGGCACTCTTGCCCCTCCAGCACCTTGACGATATGTCCATCCGCCTGGCTTTTCAGGGGACGGACATAGTCACAGTCCGGATAGTGAGAACAGCCGAGAAACGGGCCATGTTTCCCGGAACGAATCACCAGTTCGGCCCCGCACTGCGGGCAGGGCTCGTTTTTACGCACCGAAAACAGTGCTGATTTGGTCATAACAACTCGATGTTGCTGCAATAAGATTAATGCAGCATACCTTCATTTACTTCGAAGAGTAATTCTTCCATTTGCTGATAGGCGTTTTCACAGCCTGGAATATTAAACAGAACCATCAGGATCACCCATTTCAGGTCTTCCAGTTCAAACTCTGCCGTATCCAGCGCCAGTACGCGCTCTATCACCATTTCTCGCGTTTCGAGGTTCAACACCTGGATCTGCTCGAGGAAGAGTAAAAATCCTCGACAGCTGGCATCCAGACGCTGGCACTCTTCATCGGTGTATACCCGAAGAGAGAGCGGGTCGGAGGCGAGCTGCATGGGTTCAACGAGACCTTCCTGATAATCAGCCAGTTTCTCGAGCCACATTAACGCGTTATAGATATCTTCCCGCTCAAAACCTGCATCGGTCAGATCCCGCGTCAGTTTGTCCTGATCCACGCGCATTTCTGCTTCGTTATGGATATAAGTCTCAAACAAATACATGAGTACGTCGAACATGGCTTGCCCTCCTTAATCGGACATAGCCGCCGGGTACAGCTGCGATCCAGCCTGCTAACTCCAGTTCAAGTAGCTGGGCTACGGTTACTGGCACAGATTGGCCGGCACGTTCAGCGACAACGTCAACAGGTGTTACCTCATCTCCTACGTTAGCCAGGAGCTCTGGAAATGGCAATGCTACAGGAGGCCGATCTGCGTAATTATTTAGCAAATCAGCGGTATCCTTCCTCGCTGACAGCTCGTATTGCCAATGTTCAAGGATCTCTTCCGGCGCGGTAACGGGAACCGCGCCCTGCTTTATCAGCCAGTGCGGCCCTTCAGAGCCAGGATTGCCAATGGATCCTGGCAGGGCAAAAACGTCTCTACCCTGCTCCAACGCGCAGCGAACAGTTACCAGGGAACCGCTTTTCAAGGCGGCCTCAATGACCAGTACACCTGCGCTTAAGCCGCTGATAATCCGGTTGCGACGCGGAAAATTACCCGGTAGAGGTGGCGCTGAGAGAGGAAATTCGGAAAGTAGCGCGCCGCCGCTTTCTACGATCTGCTTTGCCAAAGCCCGATGCCGGTGCGGGTAGACATCAGAGAGACCGTTACCTAATACGGCGATGGTTTTTCCCGTTGCCGCTAACGCCCCGCGATGGGCGATGCCATCAATGCCCATCGCCAGACCACTGGTAATGGTCAATCCATACTGCGCCAGCGCTTCACTGAAGGATTTTCCCCATTGCGCGCCGTACCACGAGTGCGCGCGGCTTCCGATGATAGCCAACTGTCGGCTACACAGGAGATCGACGTTACCGCAGACCAGCAGCGCGCCGGGATAATCATCGATAGCGCGTAGCTGCGGCGGATAGCGTGCATGATCAGCCGAAATCAGATGATGTTCTGGTTGCGCTAACCATTGCAGTGAGGCGTCAATCTCCTGTTGTTTAAAGGCAAGAAACTGTATTGCCTGTGCTTTAGTTAAACCGGCTTCACGCAACGTTTCATTATCCGAATGACCTGCGCCAGCCAGCCGTCGCGCAATCAGTACCATTTCATCGCCATACAGGTTATTCACCCGCATCAGGCGCAACCAAATATCCGTGGGCGTCATCCGTTCCCCCTGCCATTAGCGGCTCAGCCAATCCTTGTGATTGGTTAGCGAGACTGTCAATTAGAGGGGGTTTTGTCTAGAATAGAGGTAATAATCTTATCAACTACTGAATACGACTCTGGATCTTTATGGCAGTTTTGCAAGTGTTACATATTCCGGACGAGCGCCTTCGCAAAGTCGCCGAGCCGGTCAAAGAAGTGAATGCAGAAATTCAGCGTATCGTCGATGATATGTTCGACACGATGTATGCTGAAGAAGGTATCGGTCTGGCCGCCACGCAGGTGGATATTCACCAGCGTATTATCGTTATTGATGTCTCGGAAAACCGTGAAGAGCGCCTGGTGCTCATCAACCCAGAGCTACTCGAAAAAGACGGTGAAACCGGTATTGAAGAAGGTTGTTTGTCGATTCCGGAACAACGTGCGCTGGTTCCACGTGCCGAAACCGTAAAAATCCGCGCGTTGGACCGTGAAGGCAACGCTTTCGAACTGGAAGCTGATGGCTTGTTGGCTATCTGTATCCAGCATGAAATGGATCACCTGGTCGGTAAGCTGTTCATTGACTATCTGTCGCCGCTCAAACAGCAGCGCATTCGTCAGAAAGTTGAAAAACTGGATCGTTTACGCGCCCGTGCCTGATAACAAGGATTAACGTGTCACAAACACTACGTATCATTTTCGCCGGAACCCCCGACTTTGCAGCGCGTCACCTTGACGCGCTGTTGTCGTCTGAACATCAGGTGGTTGGCGTATTTACTCAGCCCGACCGCCCTGCTGGTCGCGGCAAAAAATTGATGCCGAGCCCGGTAAAAGTGCTGGCTGAAGCCAATAATCTACCGGTCTTCCAGCCATCCTCCCTACGTCCGCAGGAAAATCAGCAGTTGGTTGCCGACCTTAACGCCGATGTTATGGTCGTCGTGGCTTACGGACTGATCCTGCCGAAAGCGGTTCTTGAAATGCCGCGTTTGGGCTGCATTAACGTTCACGGCTCCCTGCTTCCTCGCTGGCGTGGCGCAGCGCCGATTCAGCGTTCGCTATGGGCTGGCGATGCCGAAACCGGTGTCACCATCATGCAGATGGACGTCGGTCTTGATACCGGCGACATGCTGTATAAGCTCTCCTGCCCGATTACCGCGGAAGATACCAGCGGCAGCCTGTACGATAAGCTGGCCGACCTTGGACCTGAGGGTCTACTGGCGACTTTAGCGCAGCTGGCAGAGGGTAGCGCAGAGCCTGAAGTTCAGGACGAATCGCTTGTCAGCTACGCCGAGAAGCTGAGTAAAGAAGAGGCCCGTATTGATTGGTCGCTTTCCGCAGAACAGCTCGAACGCTGTATCCGCGCATTTAATCCCTGGCCGATGAGCTGGCTGGAGATCGATGAGCAACCGGTGAAGGTGTGGCGTGCATCCGTTATTACAGAATCCGCCAACGCAGAGCCAGGCACGATCGTCGCAGCAAGCAAACAGGGGATCCAGGTCGCCACCGGCAACGGGATTCTGAATCTGGAATCGCTGCAGCCGGCAGGGAAAAAAGCGATGAGTGCCCAGGATTTACTGAACTCTCGCCGGGAATGGTTTATCCCCGGAAACCGTCTTGCCTGACGCACTTCTCTTCTAAAGCCCGGGTTCGCCGGGCATTTTTATTTTTGCGCTTATGAAAAAGAATATTAATTTACGCAGCCTGGCAGCCCAGGCCATTGAGCAGGTCGTTGAGAAAGGCCAGTCTTTAAGCAATGTTCTGCCGCCACTGCAGCAAAAAGTGAGCGAGAAAGACAAAGCGCTGCTGCAAGAACTGTGCTTTGGCGTCTTGCGAACCTTAAGCCAACTCGAGTGGTTGATCGGTAAGCTGATGGCCCGCCCGATGACAGGCAAACAGCGTACCGTACATTTCCTGATCATGGTCGGTCTGTATCAGCTGCTCTATACCCGTATTCCCCCGCACGCCGCGCTAGCGGAAACGGTGGAAGGCGCGGTGGCAATTAAGCGTCCGCAGCTTAAAGGGCTTATTAATGGCGTATTACGCCAGTTCCAGCGCCAGCAGGAAGAGCTGCTGGCCGAATTCGCCCAGCACGAGAACCGTTATCTCCATCCTAAATGGCTGCTTAAACGTCTGCAGCAGGCCTGGCCGCAACAATGGCAGGATATTGTGTCAGCCAATAATCTACGTCCGCCAATGTGGCTGCGCGTGAATCGCAATCATCATTCGCGAGATGAATGGCTCGCACTGCTGGAAGACGCTGGTTTACAGGGTTTCACTCACCCAGACTATCCGGATGCCGTCCGTCTTGCGACCCCAGCCCCGGTCCATGCATTACCAGGATTTGATAAAGGCTGGGTAACCGTTCAGGACGCCTCAGCCCAGGGCTGCATGCGCTACTTGCAACCGGCAAACGGCGAGCGCATTCTCGATCTCTGCGCGGCGCCGGGCGGCAAGACGACGCATATTCTGGAAGTCGCGCCGCAGGCGAATTTGATGGCGGTCGACATCGACCAACAGCGCCTGTCCCGTGTCTATGACAACCTGAAACGTCTGGGCATGAAAGCAGAAGTGAAACAGGGCGATGGCCGCTATCCTGAACAGTGGTGCGGCGATGAGCAGTTCGACCGTATTTTGCTTGATGCGCCATGTTCAGCTACTGGCGTTATCCGTCGCCATCCGGATATTAAATGGCTGCGCCGGGATCGCGATATCGCCGAGCTGGCGCAATTACAGGCAGAAATTCTCGATGCCACCTGGGCTCATTTGAAACCGGGCGGTACGCTGGTCTATGCGACATGCTCTATTTTGCCGGAAGAGAACAGCCAACAAATCGCCGCTTTCCTGACCCGTACCAGAGATGCCGAACTCCATGAGACGGGAACGCCGGAAAACCCGGGTCAGCAAAATCTGCCAGGGGCGGAAGAAGGCGATGGCTTCTTTTACGCTAAGCTAATCAAAAAGCGGAATTAATGGGTCACTGCTGATGAAGATTATTATTCTTGGCGCCGGACAGGTAGGCGGCACGCTGGCGGAAAATCTCGTTGGCGAAAACAACGATATTACCCTGGTCGATACCAACGGTGACCGTCTGCGCGGTCTGCAGGATAAGTTCGATCTCCGCGTCGTTCAGGGCCACGGTTCGCATCCGCGCGTGCTGCGCGAAGCCGGCGCCGATGATGCCGATATGCTGGTCGCCGTGACCAGCTCAGATGAAACTAACATGGTGGCCTGTCAGGTTGCCTATTCGCTGTTTAATACGCCGAATCGTATCGCCCGAATTCGTTCGCCGGACTACGTTCGCGATGCCGATAAACTTTTCCATTCAGAAGCGGTACCGATTGACCATCTGATCGCCCCGGAGCAGTTAGTCATCGATAACATCTACCGCCTGATCGAATATCCAGGCGCGCTGCAGGTAGTGAACTTCGCCGAAGGAAAAGTGAGCCTGGCCGTTGTGAAGGCTTATTACGGTGGGCCACTGGTCGGTAATGCGCTCTCCACGATGCGCGAACATATGCCGCACATCGACACTCGCGTTGCGGCAATTTTCCGCCACGACCGACCGATTCGCCCACAGGGATCAACCATCGTAGAAGCTGGCGACGAAGTCTTCTTTATCGCCGCATCGCAACATATTCGCGCCGTAATGAGCGAACTCCAACGTCTGGAGAAACCCTACAAACGAATTATGCTGGTCGGCGGCGGCAACATCGGCGCGGGTCTCGCGCACCGCCTGGAGAAAGACTACAGCGTGAAGTTGATCGAGCGCGATCAACAGCGCGCGGCTGAACTTGCCGAAAAGCTGCAGAACACGATCGTCTTTTATGGCGATGCGTCGGATCAAGAGTTACTGGCGGAAGAACATATCGATCAAGTCGATCTCTTTATTGCCGTCACCAACGATGACGAAGCCAATATCATGTCGGCAATGCTGGCCAAGCGGATGGGCGCGAAGAAGGTCATGGTGCTGATCCAGCGTCGCGCGTATGTCGATCTGGTTCAGGGAAGCGTGATTGATATTGCTATATCTCCGCAGCAAGCCACGATTTCTGCATTGCTGAGCCACGTACGTAAAGCTGATATTGTCGGTGTTTCGTCACTACGCCGCGGCGTTGCCGAAGCCATTGAGGCCGTCGCGCATGGCGATGAAAGCACCTCGCGGGTAGTTGGCCGTTCAATTGATGAAATTAAGCTGCCGCCGGGAACGATTATTGGAGCGGTGGTACGCGGTAATGACGTAATGATCGCCAATAATAATTTACGTATTGAGCAAGGCGACCACGTAATTATGTTCCTGACCGACAAGAAATTTATCTCCGACGTTGAGAGACTATTCCAGCCAAGTCCGTTCTTCCTGTAATTCCAATGGGCGTCGCTCAGACGCCTTTTTATTATCCCTTATTTATCAATGGATAATATTTTCCGGCAATTATTCAACAGCAATGGAAAATGGAAATACATTTGATAAACTTATCAATGTCAGCTGGCTCAAGGAGAGTAAAATGGGTATGTTAAAAGAATTCCGCGAATTCGCGATGCGCGGGAATGTTGTCGATTTGGCAGTGGGTGTCATCATTGGTGCGGCGTTCGGTAAAATTGTATCGTCTTTAGTGGCCGATATTATTATGCCTCCGCTGGGTTTGCTCATTGGCGGTATCGATTTTAAACAGTTCGCCGTTACGCTACGCGATGCGCAGGGAGATGTCCCGGCCGTTGTCATGCATTATGGTGTGTTTATTCAGAACGTCTTTGATTTCATCATTGTTGCCTTCGCGATTTTCATGGCAATCAAACTGATGAATAAACTGAACCGTAAGAAAGAAGAAGCGCCTGCCGCTCCGGCGCCGAGCAAAGAAGAAGTACTACTGAGTGAAATTCGCGATCTGTTAAAAGAACAAAACAACCGTTCTTAATCAGCACACAGAAAGCAGAAGGCCAGTGGTAAAAAAGCGATTCGCTTGCTTGCCACTGGCCTCCCGATCATTCCGCCCCGCATGTTTATCTTTACGTTGATAGCTTCCCTTCCCTTTCTTATTTTTCTCAACCCGCTGTCTGAATAATGGGTCATGCAGTAATGCCTCAATCGCATTATCTTTAATTTGCCCTTTGGTATGCTGATAGCGACTCATAGTAACTCCAGTCAATGTATGAATTCGGCGCGAGTGTAGATCCGCGCACGGAAAAAATCAACGCCCGGCATGGCTACCGCTGGCGCCTTGCTCTAAAGCTTCGAGAATCGAGCAGTAAACGCTACTGTGCGCCGTGCCGCAACAGGCATCATTCAGACGCTGCAGAGAACGCCGCATCGTTTCCAGTTCTTTGATACGCGCTTCGACTTCACTTAGCCGGGCCTGGACGATCCCTTTAGACTCCTGGCAAGTATGATGTTCGGGATCGATACGGATCGATAATAATTCGCGGATCGATTCGAGGGTGAAACCTAATTGCCGGGCATAGCGGATAAAACGCAGGCGCTGCAGATCGTTATCCGAATAGAGGCGAAAACCGCCTTCAGTGCGAATATCGTGATCCATCATTTGCTGCTTTTCATAATAGCGGATGGTATCCGGGGTGACATCAGCCAGTTTGGCCAGTTCGCCAATCCGATACATAGCTACTCCTCGTTAATTTTGTGCCACAGTCTGTCGGCATAATCACCGCGTAGAAAATCGGTATTCATACCCGCCTGACGTAATTTCAGTTCAAACAGAGTCAAGCGACGGTTTAACTCGGTATACCGTGGGTCATCATGCTCTACGGTCTTGAGTAAGTCGCTCAACGCCATGGCATCTCTACGTAACTCAAGCTCCGGTGGTAAGCAGCCGGCGTTTTTTAATAAACGATAGCCGGCGCGCAGCTCCGGAGGCACGTGTGAATCATCATCCAGCTCCAGCGGTTCGCCGCTGCCCGTCAGATTATCAAACTCACCTTTAGACTGTGCGTCGAGGATGTGGCGTTCCGCCCACTGGTCCAGTAACCACATTATACGGCTCCCAGGGATGAACAAAAAGAGTACAGATAGTGTAGTGAAGTGGGATTGCGGTAGATATAAAAAAACCCGCCGGGGCGGGTTTTTTTACGTTACTACAGATTACTCTGCAGCAGCTTCTGCTTTCAGCTCAGCACGATCAACCAGCTCGATGTATGCCATCGGCGCGTTGTCGCCTGCACGGAAGCCACACTTCAGAATGCGAGTGTAACCACCGGCGCGGCTCGCGAAACGCGGGCCCAGCTCGTTAAACAGTTTTGCCACGATCTCGTTATCACGAGTGCGGGCGAATGCCAGACGACGATTAGCAACGCTATCAGTCTTGGCAAGAGTAATCAGCGGCTCAACTACGCGACGCAGTTCTTTCGCTTTCGGCAGGGTCGTCTTGATGATCTCATGACGAACCAGCGAACCTGCCATGTTACGGAACATAGCCTGGCGATGGCTGCTGTTGCGGTTCAGTTGACGACCACTCTTACGATGGCGCATGACCTTATCCTTCTCAGTAAAACCTTAACCTGTGATCCGGTTACTCGTCAGCAATGCTTGCCGGCGGCCAGTTTTCCAGGCGCATGCCCAGAGACAGACCACGTGAAGCCAGCACGTCTTTAATCTCGGTAAGAGATTTTTTACCCAGGTTCGGCGTTTTCAGCAACTCAACCTCGGTACGCTGTACCAGATCACCGATATAGTGGATAGCTTCTGCCTTGAGGCAGTTAGCAGAGCGGACAGTCAATTCCAGATCGTCAACAGGGCGCAGCAGGATCGGATCGAACTCTGGTTTCTCTTCTTTCACTTCCGGCTGACGTACATCACGTAAGTCAACGAAAGCTTCCAGTTGTTCAGCCAGAATGGTTGCCGCACGACGAATCGCCTCTTCAGGATCGATTGTGCCGTTGGTTTCCATCTCGATGACCAGCTTGTCCAGGTCGGTACGCTGCTCAACACGCGCGGCTTCAACATTGTAGGCAATACGCTCTACAGGGCTGTAGCAGGCGTCGACCAGCAGACGGCCGATTGGGCGCTCATCTTCTTCCGAATGAATTCGGGCAGAAGCCGGCACATAACCGCGACCGCGCTGAACTTTGATGCGCATGCTAATAGATGCGTTCTCATCGGTCAGGTGGCAGATCACGTGCTGCGGCTTGACGATTTCGACATCACCGTCGTGGGTAATGTCGGCTGCAGTCACAGGGCCAATGCCAGATTTATTCAAAGTAAGGATGACTTCATCTTTACCCTGAACTCTCACCGCCAGCCCTTTCAGGTTGAGCAGGATTTCAAGGATGTCTTCCTGAACGCCTTCTTTGGTGCTGTACTCGTGCAGTACACCATCAATCTCAACCTCGGTCACCGCGCAACCCGGCATCGATGAGAGCAGAATACGGCGCAGTGCGTTACCCAGAGTATGGCCGAAGCCACGCTCTAAAGGCTCAAGGGTCACCTTGGCGTGCGTCGAACTCACTTGCTCGATATCGACCAGGCGCGGTTTTAGAAACTCTGTCACAGAACCCTGCATTGTGTCCTCTCTTTGGTACTAAGCTTTACTTGGAGTAAAGCTCGACGATCAGGTGTTCGTTAATGTCCGCAGACAGATCAGAACGCTCCGGCTGACGCTTGAACGTACCTTCCATCTTGCCAGCATCAACTTCCAGCCAGGTTGGCTTTTCACGCTGCTCAGCCAGCTCCAGAGCGGCTTTCACGCGAGATTGCTTTTTCGCTTTCTCACGGATGCTAACAACGTCATTCGCTTTTACCTGATAAGAAGCGATGTTAACAACACGACCGTTTACCATGATAGCCTTGTGGCTAACCAGCTGGCGTGCTTCAGCACGAGTGGCGCCGAAGCCCATACGGTATACAACGTTGTCCAGACGACCTTCCAGCAGAGCCAACAGGTTTTCACCGGTGTTGCCTTTCAGACGTGCTGCTTCTTTATAGTAGTTACGGAACTGACGCTCCAGCACACCGTACATACGGCGAACTTTTTGCTTTTCACGCAACTGCACACCATAGTCAGACAGACGCGGCTTACGCGCACCGTGCTGGCCAGGAGCTTGTTCAATTTTACACTTGGTATCGATCGCGCGAACGCCAGACTTAAGGAATAAGTCAGTGCCCTCACGACGGCTCAGCTTGAGCTTAGGACCCAAATATCTTGCCATTTTCTTTCTCCAACAATCCTAGAAACGAGGCGTTATACGCGACGTTTTTTCGGCGGACGACAACCGTTATGAGGGATCGGAGTCACATCAGTAATATTAGTGATGCGGAAACCAGCGGCGTTCAGTGCACGAATAGTAGATTCGCGACCTGGACCCGGACCTTTAACCATAACTTCCAGATTCTTGATGCCGTATTCTTTTACGGCTTCTGCGCAACGCTCTGCTGCAACCTGAGCTGCAAACGGAGTGGATTTGCGAGAACCACGGAAACCGGAACCACCGGCTGTTGCCCAACCCAGCGCGTTACCCTGACGATCGGTAATGGTAACGATGGTGTTGTTAAAAGAAGCATGGATATGAGCCACGCCATCAGAGACTTGTTTTCTTACACGCTTACGTGCACGAACTGGTGCCTTTGCCATTATTCAATCACCCCGATTATTTCTTGATCGGTTTACGCGGACCCTTACGGGTACGTGCGTTGGTCTTAGTACGCTGACCGCGAACCGGAAGACCACGACGATGGCGTAAACCACGGTAGCAACCAAGGTCCATCAGACGCTTGATGCTCAGGGTGATTTCACGGCGCAGATCACCTTCAACGACAAATTTACCTACTGCTTCACGCAGAGAATCAATCTGTTCTTCAGACAGCTCACTGATCTTAACATTTTCAGCGATACCCGTTTCAGCGCAGATGGCTTTAGAGCGGGTCTTGCCGATACCAAAAATTGCGGTTAAAGCAATTACGGTATGTTTCTGATCAGGAATGTTAATGCCTGCTATACGGGCCACTATGCACTCCTACTATTTAATATGTACGTACCATGCTGAAAAGCCCGTTTTCAGGATACTCAAATGGAAACGTACAGACATACAAAAGATTGGCTGGCTAATCTAGCCAGCTCAACCCAACTTTGCAAGAAAAATATGCGAATAAATCAGCCTTGGCGCTGTTTATGCTTTGGCTCGGCACTGCAAATCACACGGATGACACCATCACGCTTAACGATTTTGCAGTTACGGCATAATTTCTTGACGGAAGCACGAACTTTCATTTTTACTCTCCGTAACTTCTCGGGCGACCAGTTAGCGGCCGTAGCCTTTCAGGTTCGCCTTCTTCAATGCAGACTCATACTGACTAGACATCATCAGAGTTTGCACTTGAGCCATAAAGTCCATAATCACGACGACAACAATAAGCAGCGAGGTTCCACCGAAGTAGAACGGCACTTTCATTGCATCACGCATGAACTCCGGGATCAGGCAGATAAAAGTGATATACAACGCACCGACCAGAGTCAGGCGGGTCATTACTTTATCGATATACTTCGCCGTTTGTTCTCCCGGACGAATTCCTGGTACAAATGCACCGGACTTCTTCAGGTTATCTGCTGTTTCACGCGGGTTGAAAACCAACGCCGTGTAGAAGAAACAGAAGAAGATGATTGCAGACGCATAGAGTAACACATAAAGCGGTTGCCCAGGCTGCAAATACAGCGAAATTGTTGTCAGCCAGTTCCAACCAGTACCGCCCCCGAACCATGACGTGATGGTCGCCGGGAACAGAATAATACTGGAAGCGAAGATTGCCGGGATTACCCCCGCCATATTCACTTTCAGCGGTAAATGTGTGCTCTGTGCAGCATAGACACGACGACCCTGTTGACGCTTAGCGTAGTTTACCACAATGCGGCGTTGACCACGTTCAACGAATACAACGAAGAAGGTCACTGCAAATACTAATACTGCAACCAACAGCAACAGGAGGAAGTGCAGGTCGCCTTGACGCGCTTGCTCGATAGTATGGGCGATGGCCGGCGGGAGTCCCGCAACGATCCCGGCGAAGATCAGGATCGAGATACCGTTTCCGATACCGCGTTCGGTGATCTGTTCGCCGAGCCACATCAGGAACATAGTCCCTGTGACCAGACTAACAACAGCGGTGAAATAGAATGCAAAGCCCGGATTAATCACCAGGCCCTGCATACCAGGCATATTCGGCAGACCGGTAGCAATACCGATCGACTGGAATATAGCCAGCACCAGAGTACCGTAGCGGGTGTACTGGCTGATCTTACGACGACCAGACTCCCCTTCTTTCTTCAGTTCTGCCAGCGGTTGATAAACAACGGTCAGCAGCTGGACAATGATCGACGCCGAAATATACGGCATGATCCCCAGAGCAAAGATAGAAGCACGGCTGAGAGCACCACCAGAGAACATGTTAAACATTTCAATGATGGTGCCTCGCTGTTGCTCAAGCAGTTTGGCAAGTACAGTGGCATCAATACCAGGGATCGGAATAAAAGAGCCAATACGGAACACAATCAGCGCACCGATAACAAACAAAAGTCTGCGTTTCAGTTCGCCAATTCCACCTTTGGCACTTTGAAAATCTAATCCCGGTTGTTTAGCCATCTGCTACTTATTCCTCAATTTTACCGCCAGCAGCTTCGATAGCAGCACGAGCGCCTTTAGTCACGCGCAGGCCACGAACAGTTACCGGACGAGTTACCTCACCAGACAGGATCACTTTCGCGAACTCGATCTGGATACCGATAATGTTAGCCGCTTTCAGCGTGTTCAGGTCTACCACATCGCCTTCTACGTGAGCCAGATCAGACAGACGAACTTCTGCAGTGATCATCGCTTTACGAGAAGTGAAGCCGAATTTCGGCAGACGACGGTACAGTGGCATCTGACCACCCTCGAAACCGCGACGTACGCCACCGCCAGAACGAGAGTTCTGACCTTTGTGACCACGACCACCGGTTTTACCGAGGCCAGAACCGATACCACGACCCAGGCGTTTACCCGCCTTTTTGGAGCCTTCGGCCGGAGACAGAGTATTTAAACGCATCTCTTACTCCTCAACTTTAACCATGAAGGAAACCGCGTTGACCATACCACGAACAGCAGGAGTATCCTCGCGCTCTACGGTGTGACCAATACGACGCAGACCCAGGCCAAGCAGCGTTGCCTTGTGTTTCGGCAAACGACCGATTGCACTGCGGGTTTGAGTAATTTTAATAGTCTTTGCCATGGTTTATTTCCCCAGAATTTCTTCAACGGATTTACCACGCTTGGCAGCGACCATATCTGGAGACTTCATATTTTCCAGGCCATCAATAGTTGCACGAACCACGTTGATCGGGTTGGTGGAACCATATGCTTTAGCCAGAACGTTACGAACCCCAGCGACTTCCAGAACGGCGCGCATTGCACCACCGGCGATGATACCGGTACCTTCGGAAGCCGGCTGCATGAATACACGAGAACCCGTGTGAGTACCCTTAACCGGGTGCTGCAGGGTGCCAGTATTCAGCGCGACGTTAATCATATTGCGACGGGCTTTTTCCATCGCTTTCTGGATCGCTGCTGGAACTTCACGCGCTTTACCGTAACCAAAACCTACGCGACCGTTACCGTCACCAACTACAGTCAGAGCTGTGAAGGAGAAAATACGACCACCTTTAACGGTTTTAGATACGCGGTTTACCGCGATCAGCTTTTCCTGCAGTTCGCCAGCTTGTTTTTCGATGTGAGCCATCTTACACCTCTACCTTAGAACTGAAGGCCAGCTTCACGGGCAGCATCTGCCAGTGCCTGGACACGACCATGATATTGGAACCCGGAACGGTCAAAGGAAACATCTTTGATGCCTTTTTCCAGAGCGCGTTCAGCAACAGCTTTACCCACAGCTGCGGCCGCGTCTTTGTTACCGGTGTACTTCAGTTGTTCAGAGATAGCTTTTTCTACAGTAGAAGCAGCTACCAGAACTTCAGAACCATTCGGAGCAATTACCTGTGCGTAAATATGACGCGGGGTACGATGTACCACCAGGCGAGTTGCACCCAGCTCCTGGAGCTTGCGGCGTGCGCGGGTCGCACGACGGATACGAGCAGATTTCTTATCCATAGTGTTACCTTACTTCTTCTTAGCCTCTTTGGTACGCACGACTTCGTCGGCGTAACGAACACCCTTGCCTTTGTAAGGCTCAGGACGACGGTAGGCGCGCAGATCTGCTGCAACCTGACCGATCACCTGCTTATCAGCGCCTTTCAGCACGATTTCAGTTTGAGTCGGGCATTCTGCAGTGATACCGGCCGGCAGCTTATGTTCAACAGGATGAGAGAAACCTAAAGCCAGGTTTACTACATCCCCTTTAACCGCTGCACGATAGCCTACACCAACCAGCTGAAGCTTTTTAGTGAAGCCTTCGGTAACACCGATAACCATTGAGTTCAGCAGGGCACGCGCGGTACCAGCCTGAGCCCATCCGTCTACGTAACCATCACGCGGACCGAAGGTCAGAGCATTATCTGCATGTTTAACTTCAACAGCATCGTTGAGAGTACGAGTCAGCTCGCCATTTTTACCTTTGATCGTAATAACCTGACCGTTGACTTTAACGTCAACGCCGGCAGGAACAACGACCGGTGCTTTAGCAACACGAGACATTTTTTCCTCCGATTAGGCTACGTAGCAGATAATTTCGCCACCAAGACCAGCTTGGCGCGCTGCACGATCAGTCATAACACCTTTAGAGGTAGAAACAACTGCGATACCCAGACCCGCCATAACTTTCGGCAGCTCATCTTTACGTTTGTAGATGCGCAGACCTGGGCGGCTGACACGCTGAATGCTTTCTACAACAGCTTTACCCTGGAAATACTTAAGAGTCAGTTCCAGTTCCGGCTTGATGTCGCCTTCAACTTTAAAATCTTCAATAAAGCCTTCTTCCTTCAGCACGTTGGCAATTGCCACTTTCAGCTTGGAGGAAGGCATGGTGACCGCAGCTTTATTCGCGGCCTGACCGTTACGGATACGGGTCAGCATATCCGCGATCGGATCTTGCATGCTCATCTGTCTTTACTCCCGTGATTCAATTGGTGACAATTACCAGCTAGCCTTTTTCAGACCCGGGATTTCACCGCGCATAGCGGCTTCACGGACCTTGATACGGCTCAACCCGAACTTCCGCAGGAAACCATGCGGACGACCTGTTTGACGGCAGCGATTACGCTGACGAGACGGGCTGGAATCACGCGGCAGAGTCTGCAGCTTGAGAACAGCGTTCCAACGATCTTCGTCGGTTGCGTTCACATCAGAGATGATAGCTTTCAGTTCAGCGCGTTTAGCGAAGAATTTATCAGCTAAAGCCACGCGCTTTACTTCGCGTGCTTTCATTGATTGCTTAGCCATTAAGTAACCCT
This sequence comes from Klebsiella sp. K-3, assembly GCF_051207495.1. Taxonomy (NCBI): domain Bacteria; kingdom Pseudomonadati; phylum Pseudomonadota; class Gammaproteobacteria; order Enterobacterales; family Enterobacteriaceae; genus Klebsiella; species Klebsiella sp. K-3. The sequence continues at coordinate 17,873 of NZ_JBPNXF010000023.1, forward strand.
ACCTTACTTGCGGAACGGGAAGTCAAAGGCAGCCAGCAGAGCGCGGCCTTCTTCATCAGATTTCGCAGTAGTGGTAATGGTAATATCCAAACCACGAACGCGGTCGACTTTATCGTAGTCGATTTCTGGGAAGATGATCTGCTCACGGACACCCATGCTGTAGTTACCACGACCGTCGAAAGACTTAGCGGACAAGCCACGGAAGTCACGGATACGCGGTACAGCAATAGTGATCAGGCGCTCAAAGAACTCCCACATGCGCTCGCCGCGCAGAGTTACTTTACAGCCGATCGGATAGCCCTGACGGATTTTGAAGCCTGCAACTGATTTGCGTGCTTTGGTGATCAGCGGTTTTTGACCGGAGATTGCTGTCAGGTCAGCTGCTGCGTTATCCAGCAGTTTCTTGTCAGCGATCGCTTCACCAACACCCATGTTCAGGGTGATCTTCTCGACCCGAGGGACTTGCATGACAGAATTGTAGTTAAACTCAGTCATGAGTTTAGCGACTACTTCGTCTTTGTAGTAATCATGCAGTTTCGCCATCGTACTACTCCAAATTACTTGATAGTTTCGCTATTAGATTTGAAGAAACGGACTTTTTTGCCGTCTTCGAATCTAAAGCCTACACGGTCAGCCTTGCCGGTTGCCGCGTTGAAGATAGCAAGGTTAGAGACTTGAATAGCTGCTTCTTTCTCTACGATGCCGCCTGGTTGGTTCAGGGCCGGAACCGGCTTCTGATGTTTCTTAACCAGGTTGATACCTTCAACAATGACCTTGCCGGAAGACAGGACATTTTTAACTTTACCGCGTTTACCTTTATCTTTACCGGTTAACACGATAACTTCGTCATCACGACGGATTTTCGCTGCCATGATTCGCTCCTTAGAGTACTTCTGGTGCCAGAGAGATAATTTTCATGAACTTCTCGTTACGAAGTTCACGAGTTACCGGCCCAAAAATACGCGTACCGATAGGTTGCTCGCTGTTATTGTTTAAAATAACGCATGCATTACCATCGAAGCGAATGACAGAACCGTCCGGGCGACGAACACCCTTCTTGGTGCGCACCACTACCGCCTTCAGCACATCACCTTTTTTGACCTTACCACGCGGAATTGCTTCTTTGATGGTGATCTTGATGATGTCGCCTACGCCTGCGTAGCGACGGTGCGAGCCACCCAGAACCTTGATACACATTACGCGACGTGCACCGGAGTTGTCGGCGACGTTCAGCATAGTCTGTTCTTGGATCATTTTAGTGCTCCGCTAATGTCAACTACTACTGTGACCCAAAAGCTGGGTCGTTAAAAAGCCCCATATCGAGGGCGCGGCATTATAACACCGCTTCTGCAATATGGGTAGAAAAAATAAACGGCCCATCGCTGAGCCGTTTATTCGTATTGAGAATGCGTACTCTATTACAGAACCGCTTTCTCTACAACGCGAACCAGCGTCCAGGACTTAGTCTTGGACAGTGGACGGCATTCACGGATTTCAACCTTGTCGCCGATACCACATTCGTTGTTCTCGTCATGTACGTGCAGTTTGGTCGTACGTTTGATGAATTTACCGTAGATCGGGTGTTTCACAAAACGTTCGATAGCAACAACAATGGATTTCTCCATTTTGTCGCTAACTACGCGACCTTGCAGAGTACGGATTTTATCGGTCATTACGCACCCGCCTTCTGAGTCAGTAAAGTCTTAACGCGTGCAACATCACGACGCACTTGCTTCAGCAGATGAGTCTGTTGCAGCTGGCCACTTGCAGCCTGCATACGCAGGTTGAACTGCTCACGCAGCAGGTTCAGCAGCTCAGCGTTCAGCTCTTCAACGCTTTTTTCACGCAGCTCTTTTGCTTTCATTACATCACCGTCTTAGTTACAAAGGTGGTTTTGATCGGCAGTTTCGCTGCTGCCAGGCCGAATGCTTCACGGGCCAGCTCTTCCGGTACGCCGTCCATTTCATAAAGGACTTTACCCGGCTGAATCAAGGCAACCCAGTACTCCACGTTACCTTTACCTTTACCCATACGAACTTCCAGCGGCTTCTCGGTGATCGGTTTGTCCGGGAATACACGGATCCAGATCTTACCTTGACGCTTAACTGCACGGGTCATAGCACGACGTGCTGCTTCGATCTGACGTGCAGTCAGACGACCACGGCCAACAGCTTTCAGACCGAAAGTGCCGAAGCTAACATCCGTACCCTGCGCCAGACCACGGTTGCGGCCTTTGTGCACTTTACGGAATTTTGTACGCTTTGGTTGTAACATCAGCGACGCTCCTTATTTACGGCCTTTACGCTGCTGCTTTTTAGGTTGAGCAGCCGGTTCCGGTTGTTCAACAGCAGCCATACCACCCAGGATCTCACCTTTGAAGATCCATACCTTAACGCCGATTACACCGTAAGTGGTGTGCGCTTCAGAGGTGTTGTAGTCGATGTCAGCACGCAGAGTGTGCAGCGGTACGCGACCTTCACGGTACCATTCGGTACGTGCGATTTCCGCGCCGCCCAGACGGCCGCTAACTTCAACTTTGATACCTTTAGCGCCCAGACGCATTGCGTTCTGTACAGCACGCTTCATAGCACGACGGAACATAACGCGACGTTCCAGCTGAGAAGTGATGCTGTCAGCAACCAATTTAGCGTCCAGTTCAGGCTTACGAACTTCGGCAATATTGATCTGTGCAGGAACGCCAGCGATATCCGCTACGACCTTGCGCAGTTTTTCTACGTCTTCGCCTTTCTTACCGATAACGATACCCGGGCGAGCAGTGTGAATGGTCACACGGATGCTCTTAGCCGGACGCTCGATAACGATGCGAGATACAGACGCTTTAGCCAGCTCTTTAGTTAAGAACTGACGTACTTTAAAATCGCTGTCCAGGTTGTCAGCGAATTCTTTGGTGTTCGCGAACCAGGTAGAGTTCCATGGTTTGACAATACCCAGGCGAATACCATTAGGATGTACTTTCTGACCCATTGCTAGTCTCCAGAGTCTCAGCGATCGGACACAACCACAGTGATGTGGCTGGTGCGCTTCAGGATGCGATCTGCACGACCTTTAGCACGCGGCATAATGCGCTTCATGCTCGGGCCTTCGTCTACGAAAATTTTCGCAACTTTCAGATCATCAATGTCAGCGCCATCGTTGTGTTCAGCGTTAGCAATGGCAGATTCCAGTACCTTCTTGACCAGTACAGCAGCTTTTTTGTTGGTGTAGGTCAGAATATCCAGGGCCTGCGACACTTTCTTACCGCGAATCAGGTCAGCTACAAGGCGAACCTTCTGAGCAGAAGAACGAGCATGGCGATGTTGAGCTAAAGTTTCCATCTCTTCCTCCTACCTTATTTCTTCTTCGCTTTTTTATCAGCAGCGTGGCCGCGATAAGTACGAGTCGGTGCGAATTCACCCAGTTTGTGACCAACCATTTCGTCGGAAACAAAGACTGGAACGTGCTGACGACCATTATGGACAGCGATGGTCAAACCGATCATGTTAGGAAAGATCGTTGAACGACGGGACCAAGTGCGCAGGGGCTTCTTGTCTCCGCTTTCCACCGCTTTCTCTACCTTCTTCAGCAAGTGCAGGTCAATAAAAGGACCTTTCTTGAGAGAACGTGGCATGGCTTATCCTCTAAAATTATTTGCTACGGCGACGTACGATGAATTTATCAGTACGCTTGTTGCTGCGGGTCTTCTTACCTTTGGTCTGCAGGCCCCACGGGGATACCGGGTGCTTACCAAAGTTACGACCTTCACCACCACCATGTGGGTGATCGACTGGGTTCATCGCAGTACCGCGAACGGTAGGACGAACACCACGCCAGCGTGCAGCACCTGCTTTACCCAGAACGCGCAGCATATGCTCAGCATTGCCAACTTCGCCCAGAGTAGCGCGGCAGTCTGCTTCGACTTTACGCATTTCACCAGAACGCAGACGCAGGGTGACATAAGCACCGTCACGAGCAACGATCTGAACGTAAGTACCAGCGGAACGAGCCAGCTGACCGCCTTTACCTGGTTTCATTTCTACGTTATGAACGGTAGAACCAACCGGGATATTGCGCATCGGCAGGGTGTTGCCTGCTTTGATTGCAGCATCAACGCCAGACTGAATCTGGTCGCCAGCTTTCAGGCCTTTCGGGGCCAGAATGTAACGGCGCTCACCGTCTTTGTACAGAACCAGCGCGATGTTCGCGGAACGGTTCGGATCGTACTCAAGACGTTCAACAACTGCCGGGATACCATCTTTGTTGCGTTTGAAGTCAACAATACGGTAAGCCTGCTTGTGACCACCACCGATATGACGAGTGGTGATACGGCCATTGTTGTTACGACCGCCGGATTTGCTGTTTTTTTCAACCAGCGGAGCAAAAGGTTTGCCCTTGTGCAGCTCTGGGTTGACCACTTTAACAACGTGGCGACGACCCGGAGATGTCGGTTTACATTTAACAACTGCCATTGTATTACTCCTCCGACTTACTCAGCGCCGCCGACGAAGTCCAGATTCTGGCCTTCCTTCAGGGTGACGTAAGCTTTTTTCCAGTCGCTACGACGACCGATACGCTGTCCGTGACGTTTAACTTTCCCTTTAACTACCAGGGTGTTAACGACTTCGACTTCGACTTCAAACAGTTTCTGCACAGCAGCTTTGATTTCTGCTTTGGTCGCGTCTTTAGCAACTTTGAGAACGATGGTGTTGGTTTTTTCCATCGCAGTAGACGCTTTTTCAGAAACGTGCGGTGCGCGCAGCACCTTCAGCAGACGTTCTTCACGAATCATGCCAGCATCTCCTCAACTTGCTTAACAGCATCAGCAGTCATTACGACTTTGTCGAAGGCGATCAGGCTAACCGGGTCGATACCAGTCGCATCGCGTACGTCAACCTTGTGCAGGTTACGTGCGGCCAGGAACAGGTTCTCGTCCAGCTCACCGGTGATGATCAGCACATCTTCCAGAGCCATGTCTTTCAGTTTCTGAGCCAGCAGCTTAGTTTTAGGCGCTTCTACAGAGAACTTCTCGACAACGATCAGACGATCCTGACGTACCAGTTCGGACAGAATGCTTTTCAGCGCGCCGCGGTACATCTTCTTGTTAACTTTTTGACTGTGGTCCTGCGGACGAGCAGCGAAGGTTACGCCACCGGAACGCCAGATCGGGCTCTTGATAGAACCTGAACGCGCACGGCCGGTACCTTTCTGGCGCCATGGCTTTTTGCCTGAACCAGTTACTTCAGCACGAGTCTTCTGAGCACGAGTACCCTGACGCGCACCAGCTGCATAAGCAACAACAACCTGGTGAACCAGCGCTTCGTTGAAATCACGACCGAAGGTAGTTTCGGAAACAGTCAGCGCGCTCTGCGCGTCTTTCAATACTAATTCCATTGCTATCCCCTTACGCCTTCACAGCTGGTTTAACGATCAGGTCGCAGCCGGTTGCACCCGGAACACCACCTTTAACCAGCAGCAGGTTGCGCTCAGCGTCAACACGTACTACGTCCAGGCTCTGAACAGTAACGCGTTCGTTGCCCAGCTGACCTGCCATTTTCTTGCCTTTGAACACTTTGCCCGGAGTCTGGTTCTGACCGATAGAACCCGGAACGCGGTGAGACAAGGAGTTACCGTGGGTAGCGTCCTGGGTACGGAAGTTCCAGCGCTTAACGGTACCAGCGAAACCTTTACCTTTAGAGGTACCGGTTACGTCAACTTTTTTAACGTCAGCAAACAGTTCAACGCTAATGTTCTGACCAACGGTGTATTCTTCACCATCTGCCAGACGGAACTCCCACAGGCCGCGGCCAGCTTCTACGCCAGCTTTAGCAAAGTGACCAGCTTCCGGCTTAGTTACACGGTTAGCTTTTTTAGCACCAGTGGTAACCTGAATAGCGCGATAGCCATCGTTAGCCAGATCTTTGACCTGAGTAACGCGGTTTGCTTCAACTTCGATAACGGTTACTGGGATAGAGACGCCATCTTCAGTGAAGATGCGGGTCATACCCACTTTTTTACCGACTAAACCAATCATTGTATCAACCTCTCAATCGCTCGATGACCTGATTAACCCAGGCTGATCTGCACGTCTACACCGGCAGCCAGGTCCAGACGCATCAGAGCATCAACGGTTTTTTCAGTTGGCTCAACGATGTCAACCAGACGCTTGTGAGTACGAATCTCGTACTGATCACGCGCATCTTTGTTGACGTGCGGAGAGATCAGAACGGTGAAACGCTCTTTGCGGGTCGGCAGCGGGATCGGACCACGGACTTGCGCACCAGTGCGCTTAGCAGTCTCGACGATTTCCGCGGTTGATTGATCGATCAGACGATGATCAAACGCTTTAAGGCGGATACGGATTCTTTGGTTCTGCATGAGACCAGAGCTCCAATTATTTTATAGACGAAATGATTACTCCTCATACCCATTACGATTGATGGGAGAGTGTAACCGTTCTTACAGAGTTCCCCGATTGGGAACATTGTTAGGTAGCAAACTGCGCTACCAGGGCTCATATCGAACCGGCCGTCAATTTTGACAAGCCCGCGCATTATACGCAAATTCAGGCGCGACGCAAGTGCTGATTAGAAAATCATCACCATAATTTGCGCGTCTTCTCGCCCAGGCGCTCGGCAATGCAATACCACGATAAATAAGTCAGGAAGCCGCCATCCATCTTGCACAAATGTGCGTTGCGCTAACGCGCGACGATAAGCAATGTGAGCGCATTATCCCCGAACAGGAGTGTTCCATGCTTACCGTCCTCCCCTTCTTAGTTTGTTATTGTGGATTAACCCTGGCGTTATGCCGGCAGGACCTGCTTCGCGGTCTTCTTCCTGACAGCCTCACCTGTCCCCTGCTGTGGAACGGTTTTGTTTTTTACCTGTGTCTGGCGCCGCAGCGGCTAGAGGATGCCGTCTGGGGGGCAATTGCAGGCTATCTCATTTTTGCCCTGCTCTACTGGCTATATAGGGTGTTTCGCGGCTATGAGGGATTAGGATACGGCGACATTAAATATCTTGCCGCCCTCGGCGCCTGGCACGGCTGGCAGAGGTTGCCGCAGCTGGTGTTGGCCGCATCGCTGCTTGCCGGGATGACATGGATGACATTGGCGTTGTTCAGGAGGAGTAAGCAACAACGATGGGGTTTGAACAACCCGCTGCCGTTTGGGCCATTTCTGACTGCAGCGGGTTTTTGGTGCGGGTGGCAGACGTTCGCTAGTCTGACACTTTGATCTGCGATTGAAGGTAATTTTGCAGACCGATTTTGCCGATCAGATCTAACTCGGTTTCCAGCCAGTCAATATGGCCTTCCTCATCGGCAAGGATTTCAATCATCATATCGCGACTGACATAATCATGAACGCTGTCGGCATAGGCGATTGCCTCACGCAGGTTTTGCGCGCCTTCGAGCTCCAGCCGTAAGTCAGACTGCAGCATCTCTTCGACATCCTCACCGATGCCAAGTTTGCCAAGATCCTGCAGGTTAGGCAGCCCTTCAAGAAACAATATACGCTCGATGTACTTATCGGCGTGTTTCATCTCATCGATAGATTCATGGTATTCAATATCGTTGAGGCGCATCAGGCCCCAGTTCTTGAACATTCTTGCATGAAGAAAATACTGGTTAATAGCAACCAGTTCGTTTCCCAATAATTTATTGAGATAACTTATGATTTTGACATCACCTTTCATTATAAAGTCCCTCCGCTTCCACTTATTGAAGCGTAGTCCGGGCTATAAGGATGTCAAAAAGAGAAGGGTCGCGATCAGGCGATTTCTTTGAATTCCGGCATGCTGGTTAATTCATCTTCCATCACTTCACGTGCCGCGCGGACGCACTTACCGCATTGATTTCCAACGGGAATAAATTTGCGTAATTGTTGAAAAGATTGCGGTTGAAATTGACGCACAACCTGACGGATTTTTTTATCGCTTACGCCATTGCACAAACAAACGTACATATAAACTCCCGTTCAATTTATGCACAAAGTTTAAATGAGAATAGTTATGATTACAATAGGCTGTTTATTAATTATCCGTAGTGGCGCACTTTATGAATATTTAAACCATCGCGGCTTATCACCAAATCATAGACAGCAAAAAGGGCGCCGAAGCGCCCTTTTTAATTCAAAGCTAACGAATTAGCCCAGAACTTTAGCTACA
>NZ_JBPNXF010000024.1:0-20349 GCF_051207495.1 Klebsiella sp. K-3
CCCGTATTACTGTGGGTATGGCTGGCCGTCTGTTCCGCCAGCTCCTTTAATACGTCAAGGGTATCCAGCATCAGCTGCGCCACGTTGATACTGCCGGAACCAATCCACACCACCGGCGCAATTATCTGCTGCTGAATCGCCGCCACACTTTTGCGAATTTTCCCGATCTGTTCAGTCAGATCCCCGCCAGCATGCATTGTATGATTACCGGCAATTCTGCTTTCAGCATTACCGCTGACACTGGCCAGCCAGTTCCCTTTCACCGCCTGGCTGTAATCTCCGGCGCTCACCTGCTGAATGGCACCGGCCATCAGCGTGGCGGTACCCAGCACGCGAGTGTTATCCGTGGCTTTGATTGTTGTGTCACGGCTGACCAGTTCACGGCTTTCCGTATCGGCCTTGATAACCCTGGTCATTGACGATTCATCAATGGCCTGATCGGTCTGTCTCACCCAGTCACCGGCCTGCGTAACCCGCTGTGATACTTCCGCACGCTGCTGCTGCAGCTGCTCGCCCGGTTTAATATCCGGCAGGCTGTTACCCTCCGGCACAGTCTGGCGGATAAATGGCTTATCAGGCCTGCCACCTGTGAATCCCACTTCCACCAGGGTACCTTCAGGCGGAAACTGATACATACCAGCATCATTTCCGGCCATCGGTACCGGCAGCGGCACGGCTGAATAAACCGGTGTTTGTTTATCCGGGTTGCCCTCAGCATCAAGCAACTGCACGTTAACGGCATATCGCGGGCGGAACGGATCGGCAAAATTCCCGCTGCTGACTTCTTCCGTGGGGGCAAGCACCCTGGCGAATTTTGGCAAATGAAGACCTGCAGCCAGTTCCGGGTACTGGCTTTCAATCTGGCGCTGTAATGGCGTTTTCTGCAAGGGTTCGCCGGTGGCTTTGTTGCGTGGTGTCCAGGTGACGGCCATTGTGTCATTTTCCAGATGCACGCGGGTTATGCGCTCCCCGTTCATTTCCACACCAGGCCGCAGGCTCTGAATGACCGGCAATGTCATGGAATTACCACCGGCAGCGCCCTGGCTGAATTCAGCCGGGATTGTCACGGGCTTACCCGCAAACAATGCCAGCTCCGCCCCTCCGACATAAAGACCACCATCCGGCAACTGGTACCAGATGTAATCCGTGATACCAAACGCTTTGCCCAGATTGTTCAGCAGCTGATAACCGCTGCCGCTGTGCGTAAAGTGGGGGATCGGCTTATCGGAATAACCAGCATCCGGCACGCTTACGGCGATCCCGCTGTTTTCTTCCAGCCAGGTGGCCACGCTGCGCAAAGTTGGATGTTGAAATGAACACGGCCATAATTTATCAAAGACGCCGACCAGCTCCCGGACAAACAGACGCTGAAAGCCATTTTCCGATGGTTGCGAGCGCTCCACATAACCAGTAAACCACCGCAGAATTAAATCGCTGTATCCCACATCAAGGCGCACCAGTTTCCCGGTGTAATCCTGTGTCGTCTCTGCCGTAATAAATCCGCGGCCGCAACTGTTAAGCTCCAGCACCAGGCTGGCATCCGCCAGATGAACTTCATCCCCGGAAAGGTAAAGGCGTTTTACTGGTTTCATGCTTACCCCAACGCATCATTAACCGGCTTCAGCACTTTGCGCTCAAACCACGTCATTTTTGCTTCATCCTCAGCGGCATCCTGACCGCCGCCGCCGCCCTTCCCGGCATTACCGGCCGTCTGTTTTTTGGCCGTGGTTTTGCTGGTTGCCCTGGCTTCCCGCTTTTCCTGCACACTGACATGTTCCGTCAGGGTAAATGTGACCAGCCATGACATTTTCCCGTCCTGCTGCGGTGCATCCAGCGTGCCGGTAAACGTCGCTTCACGAAAATTCACCGCCCGCGCCATTTCATGTGCAACGCGGTACTTTTGCCGCTGTCCGTCGCTGCCGGTGGCGCTGGCCAGATCAAAGATGCGTTTCAGTACTTCAGGACTTTTAAACGGAATTTCGCCCGATACGCGCAATTCCTTACCTTTAATCCCCTGCTCTGATTTGGTCGTGGCACTGGTCTGGCCGCTCTGGTCTTTATCCTGAAATTGCTGAGTCAGGGTGACGCGCATATTTTTCAGCGGGATGGCTTCCCCGTTAAGCGCCAGTGTCGGGATCGATGTCATGTATCATTCCTTTTATACCGTCCAGATTATTGCCAACCAGCATCATTGCTGCCGTATGTACGGCTGACGGTTGCGGGATATCTTTCACCATTTCCAGCAGTGTTGCGCCCAGATTGCCACTGGCCGTAAATACCCACGCTCTGGCGCTTTTCCCCTGCAGTTCATTCAGCCCGCTGGCAATATCTCCAATTATTTCATCGCGCAGCTGTGTGAAGGATTCCAGTTGCTTTTGCAATGAATCCATATCCAGTGCCTGTCCTGCCGCTTCCTGGGCTTTTTTAACCGCCGCTGCCGCCATAGCTGCCCGGCTGGTTGGCACCGACAATGGCACCGCCACCGGCAGACCGTTACCAATACCGGCAGGGATCTGCATTTTCTCCGTGGCCAGTTGCGCGGCCGACTGCGCCAGCCGCTTAACCTGCGTAAATGCCGGTGAAGGGAACACGTCAACCAGCTGATTCAGGCTACTCATGAAACTGTCATGTGCCTGGCCAGTCACCATCATAATGACCACATCCGCTTCACCGCCCGTTCCGGCCAGCTTTTCTGCCAGGTATGAAATGGCATTAACCGGACTGAGATATGCGCCGTTATCGGTCTGCTGTCCCAAGCCATATACCCATGGATGCGCTGGCACGATGGAACAGTTTATTGCCCCAACGGCATCAGTAAATGCCAGCCTTGCTTCACGCCACATATTCAGGCCTTTCCGGTAGTGAGATGTCCGGCCAGTCTTCTGGTTTAACCCGGCTCAGCTGTACGCTGTATTTTTCCCAGGCTTCCAGTAGTGCTTTTTCTTCGTCAGTGGCCAGATCGTATTTAATTGCCCGCTCAAGCTGAGTAATCACGCTGTCTGCCTCCAGCGTCAGTTGCGCCAGTTGCGCGCGGATTTCTTCAACTTTTGCAGCCCGTTCAGCGTCTTTATCTGTTACCCATTGCGTGCCATTCCAGTAATCAAATGGGGTTTGCGGGGCGGAAAATGACAACGTATCGGGTAGCTCTCCCATTTCCGTGATAACTTCCGGCTGGCCGGTTACAGTGCTGTAGGCTACATGCCCACGGTAATCCGGCACGATTTCCCACGCCGCATTGTCAGCGGTGCGGCGCACAGCCTGCTTATCAGTCGCCGGCAGTTTTGGTGCATCGACATATGCGCCCGCAGCCAGGCTTACACCTTCCTGAAGGTAATCTGAACGAGCGCCGGTATATTCACGCGTATGAATGTCCATGTTATAGGTTGTTATCCAACCGGCATGAATAGAAAAACCATCCTCACCAATAACGGCTTTAGGTATTGATAGTGAATATTTTGATGTAGCCATTATGCTGCTCTCACAATGTAATTTACGGATACGTTTACCGGGCGGGTTTCACGCTGCGCTTCGGTTTCCTGTTTTACGTTATAGTTACCATCTGAATCAGTACCTACTCTGCCCGGACGCCCTGTATCACGTCCGGCATAATTACCCCAGTCACCACGCCCGATTGCTGAGGCTGGCGCTTGTCCCCACTGGAGATCGCCAAGATTACGATTAGGATCAATACCCCGCCCCGAATCTTTGCCGCGCAGAAATACCCCTCGCAAATCGGGCAAAACACCTTTTGGAAATACCAGTGCCAGCCAGGGGAAAAGCGTTTTATTAAATCCGGCACCATTACAAAGCAACCAGCCAGCCGGGGGCGTTTCACTCAGCCACGCCACAATCGCACCGGCTGGGGACATATCAGAACCATTAACGTAAAAGCGGCCATCATGGCGAAACTCAACCCAGCTATCACGGCCTGCGCTTCGTGTATGAATACAGGTGGCCGCATATTTTGAGATATTCTCCAGAAAATAAATTTCTGAAATTAAATCTCCGTTCCCCTTAAGGGCGATGCCTTTTGTTTCGTTATAATTATTTCCTGCATCGCTATATGAATAGATGCCTTTCTTATTAATAAAACCGGTGCTATTAATCGTCGTATCTTTTAGCGTCGTAGCACCGTTAACCGTCAGACCTTTATTATCCAGTACCGCCTGGGTGATAACTTTTGGATTAGCCCCCTGATTTTCCTGCTCACCGTAACAAAGATCCCCTTCAAGATTTACCCCCAGGCGTTTCATGTTCATGCCCTGAAGCTGAAAGCCGATTGATAAGTTTGCGGTGGATGTCGGGCGGCTTAAAACCAGTGGTGTATGCTGCACCCCCGTTATGGCCACAGACTGTTCAGTGGTTACAGCGCTGGGATTATTAAAAACCTGCTTCGCTGTCCAGGTATTTGCCCTGTTCAAAAGCGGAATTTTTCCACCGCTGGTTCCGGTATCAGCATCCGTCAGAAGGGTTTTCCGGCTGGCCGTGAAACTATTTGCTGGTTTATTAGATGTCCATGCATTTGCCCCCATTTTACTGTCTACGACAGGGCCACTTATAAAAACGCCATCGCCTGAAATTGATTCCACCCGCATGGCAACACCGCTCCACCAACCACCGGAAGCATTCAGATAGATATCAAACATCCCAGCAGCAGCTGCAGGCGCGGCAACAACGCGCAGTGGAGAATCTGAACCGTTATCAATAGCACTATGCCGAATATAGGTATCAATATTCGCGGCGGTCATGTTGGCGACACCCCGACAGCTTACTGATATTTGCTCAACGTTCTGTACTGGCCTGCCATAATTGCCGCTACCAAACACACTTATCTGAAAATAACCGGATGTCGAACCACAGTCTTTAATAGTGGCAATTTTAATAAATGAACTATTGCCATTTGTAATAACGGGCAAGGCGATAACAGGCTGGATAGCATCGCCCCGCTTCGTATCCACATTTCCTTTCGCGTCCGGCCTGATATTATCAACCGATTTCACGGCTACGCGTTCAACCTGCGAACCTTTCGGACGTAAATCCGTGATGTTTCCGTTGGCATCAATACTGGCCAGCGCAAACACATGATGTTTAACACCGTTTTGCTCATAGTCCGCCAGGCTCGCCGCTACCGTGGCTTTAGTCTGCACTTCCCAGGCACTGGTAAACCCACCTGTCCAGCACACATCCAGCCAGACTTTAACGGGCTTTGCAGCAACCGTAATATTTTGATTTGCGGCAAGCTCCGCACGCAGCCCGGCAACATACCCCGCGCCTTTCGTCACAAAATACTGATTGCCGGATTTACCAACCAGCCAGCCATCGCCAAAGAATGCGGCAGCGCCATAAATATCAGTATTTTCCAGGCGCTGCCGCTCATCCATTCCGGCCATTCTGGCGGTGAAGTCTATCTGCCAGGTTTCTGCTGGCGTATTGATTGACGTTTCAGCCTGTGCGCCGTTGTACTCCATCAGAAATGAACGGGTTAATACGTTACCCTGCTGCCCTTCTTTCGTTTTCAGTTTCTGCTGTAGTGGCGCATGTACAATCATGGCCAGCGTACCGCTTGCCTTGTTAATCAGACCGATCCAGTTAAACGAAAAATCGCCTACGTCTGCGCCCAGCACAACGGAATGCACTACGGCGTTTTCATTCACCACACCTTTACGCGTGACTGCCTCGCGGTAAACAATCTGGCCAGCCGGTGGCAGCTTTTCGTTGCGGTCAATCGGCCGTGTCGGATCAAGGCCTGGCACGTTGGCAAAAATGAACTCATCCAGCATGACAGGTTCACCGGTACTTCCCTGCTGCGCTTTCCACTGTTCAAACGCCTGCGTGATAACGGTTTGCGACATATTTAACTCCTTATATGCTCGCGCTGAAAAAAGTATTACTGGTTAGCGTTCCGGCAATCCTCGCCGGGTAAACCACATATTCCCCCTGATCCCATCCCGCCCGGATTAACAGGCTTTCCGATGTAATCACTTCAAACTGATAACGGCGGCAGGTTCGCCCGTACTGGCGGATAATCTGGATCATCAGCTGCGTGTTGTCGGCTATCTGGCTGTCTGAAACGCGCACCAGAATCACATCCCAGTCGATACCCGGCTGGCGCTCCAGTAGCTCGACGTATCCGATACCCAGCCGATCAAAGATGTTGATGAATCCCTCCACTGAACCGGCATCCGCGGCATTCACAAACGCATACGCCACGCGCTTACGGAACAGGTTCAACGGCTCGCCATTCAGGCGCGGAATATCACGGTCATACGCCATCAGGTTTAACATCGGTTCACTGCAGGTCAGCGGATCAAACTGCGCCAGCGGCCAGGTTATCCAGCTGTATACCTCTGCCCAGAAACGGCGCAATGCATTCAGCAGCTTTGCCGGTTCCCCTTTATTCATCCAGAAAGGCAGCGCCAGCGCGGCCAGTTTCTTCATAAAATCAGTCATCATGCAGACTCACTGTCAGCGAATTCAGGCGCGGAACATCAAGCCCGCTGGTAATGTCCCGTAACGAAAACTCGATAGAATCTGTCTGCGGGAAAGCCCTGTGTAACTCCCTCCCCAACTGGGAAAAAGAGAAGCGGGAATATGGCCACGTTTTTTTCACATCAAAATCCGCGTTTTCACGGAACGCACAGCGGATCAGATTTTCCACGCCCGATTTCAGCGCGTTCACTTCGTCGTCAGTCATATTGCTGACGCTCGGCACGTATACGCTTACCGCCAGATCGTGGCGTGTCTCTGGCATGGCAAAACACTGCATATCGTCGCCGTGGCCGTGGTGGCCTTGTGTGTTGATGTAGTCATTCACAGCATCAATAAACGGCGCGGAGGCCACACCGGTATCCAGCAACAGATAGCTGTTTGCCGTACCTGGTCCCCGTGGCGCTTCATGCTCAAAAAAAATGCGGTCAATACTCAGCCCGGCAACCTGGGCAATCATCGAACGGTAAACCGCATCAGTGTGATAATTACCCACCAGATTGAACTGGTTGCGGCAGCGCTCGCGCAGTTCATCATCACTTTCTTCATCGGCTCCCGGCTTCGTCAGCCAGTCTTCCTCACTGGCCACCTGGCTGATACCATCCACGGCTACAGGCAAAATCCGGTAATACCCCGGTGCCAGGTTATACGCACCGCCTGTTCCGGTTGCTTTGACTGCCACCAGGGCGCTGGCCACACCGGAGGGGATCACCACATCGGCCACCGTGGCCAACACATATACACGGCCATTAATACGCTCAGTCTGTACCAGCGTGCCTGCCTTTACGGTGGTGGTAGCCTTTGCATCGGTTTTGAAGAAGCGGATCACCCCCTCGGCAGCGGTGGCTGGTTTTGCGGTCACATTTACCGCCCATGCCAGCAAACGCAGCATCTTGCCGCCTGCCGTCGCCACGTACATATTGGTAAGCACGACCCCAATAAGCGCATCTTTCAGCCACATGACCGGCGCGGTCACTATCGCTGTGACCAACCGCCAGAAAGGTGACATACGGGATGTGTTAGTGATCAGCCCTTCGCCAGCCACGATGGCGTTAAAACGCGCCTGCACATCGTCTTCCGTGACCGGCATTCCGCTGTCTTTCAGTACTTCTTCAAAATCAACCTGCGGCTTTTCCGTCATACATCCACCTGATAAGCAATACGGCCAAAATCATATGTGCTGGCTGTCACCCATAATCGCTTCGGGCTTTCTTCACTGATTTCCACGGTACCAGGCACAATGCGTTCATCTTCTTCCACCAGTAATTCAAGCTGGGTAAAAATATCGGCTCGCATTGTCGGACTTCGCTCTGCAATTAATCGGGTTGCCAGCCCACTTTCCAGAATGGAATGGACAACATCCTGCCCAATACTTTGGCGGTTATTACATAATTCAGGTTCATTACCCACATTCAGAACAAAATCACCATTCTGGATCAGTAAGTCGATATAAAGGTTTTCACTCATCCGTTAAGCTCCTGCCATTCCATTAATTTACCCGGCGAAAGCGTTTCTTTCGGATAAATATTTACCGTGTCAATTTTCTTACTGTTATCTGTTACCGATTTGGCATTACTGTTAATGGATTTACTGATACCGCCGCGCTCAATACCTTTTAACTCGCCACCAGTAGATAACGTATTCGACGTTAACGGTGGCGGGCTTTCTGCGGCCATAGAAATATCCACACCGGGAATTTTATTTAACTTCCCTACAATCCAGTTCCATGATTTAAGAAAACCGCCTTTGATAACCTGCCAGACATTATCAAACATTGAGATAATACCGCTGGCCATACCGCCAAGCGCCTGCGTCGGTGAAAAGCCGGTCAGAAGTGCAATAAAACTATTCCAGCCATCTTTAATAAATTGCCAGGCGCTGGAAAAAATACCCGCCAACCATGTAACCACCCCGGCTACAACCTTAAAGGCTTCGGTATTCATCACGGCCGCTTTTACCGTATCCCAGTGCTTAATCAGCAGATAACAGCCTGCGGCCAGCAGGGCAATGGCACCAATGACAAGCAGGATCGGCCAGCTCATGAAATTAATCGCCGCACCAGATAATACTGCGGCCATTCTTACCGCCAGTAAAATCCCCCGCAATGCGGCCAGAGAAGCATTCCAGACAACCACCGCTTTCTGTGCCAGCCACAAAGTGGCTGTATAAATTGTTGTGACGGAGGCCAGGACACGCCAGATCCCCGCCAGCCCTAACATGATAAATTTGGATACGCCCATAACGATGTTTACCGTTGCGCCCACGACGGCAAAACTTAGCAACGCCATCGAGGCATACCCAACTACACGGGCGATATTGGGAAACATCTGCATCCAGCGGGCAAAAGTCTGCCCCATATCCGCCAGGCGGTTTAATAATGGATACAACACCGGGATCAACGTCAGGCCAATGACCGTCTTGATTGCCTGCAGGATGGCAACGAAGCGATCCCAGGGTTTTACCATCTTTGTGGCCATTTCCTGGGTACGCCGCAGGCCATCTGCCCCGCCCAACTCCGTAATATTTCGCTGTAACAACGCCACATTGCCATACAGCTGTTTCACCACGGCGGAACTGTCACCAAAAGCGGCATCCAGTTCCGCCTGCGCTTTCAGGTTCCCTTCCAGGCTTTTGCCGTATTTGCCCTGCAGCTTGATCAACATTTCCGGCATGGACAACATTTTGCCGGTGGCATCAGTGAACGACAGCCCCAGCTTTTTAGCGCCATCAATGGCACCCGTCATAAAACCTTCATAAGCGCTGCTGGCTTCCGTACCCAGTGTGCGGCTTAATTGCCCCAGTACGGCCAGCTGTTCATCCAGCCCCACGCCATAGTTGGTACCCACGCCGCGCGCCCCTTCCATCAAATCCTTGATAGTGGCCATTTCCGTGCCAAAGGTTTTGCGCATGTACACCATTTTCCCTGCCAGCTGCTCGGCAAACTGGACTTTGCCCAGGCGCTCCGCCTCTGCTGAGAAATTGCCATACATTTGCCCCATAAATTCTGCCGTGTCTGCAGCAGTGGATTTCAGGGCAAACGCCAGTGTATTGGCAACTTTTGTCACCTTCGGCAGCTCATTGCCGGTCAGCCCGGCAATGGATGCGTTAATGCTTTCGGTGGATTGCACAAACTCCACCGCGCTGGCACCGTAGGTCGTGCTGAATGCCAGCGCATCCCGCTGCACGGTTTTCAGGACAGAACTACCAATGCCTTTTGCCGCGGCATCGGTCAGCGCGTCATACATTTCAATTGCCGGTGATAATGCGCCTTTAATGGCCATCCCCGCGCCCGCCAGCGCCAGCACACCGCCACCAATACGCATAAATGCCGCATTTGATTTTTCAGCAAAGCCGGTGACATTGTTCTGCACCTGTTTTAACGGGCGCGATAATTTATCAATCAGGCTTAATGTAAAATCTAACTGTTTCATTCTGTGCCTTTAAATGCGGTACTGATTCCGTTAGCAATGGCAATATGCATATTTTCCCAGTGACGATTATCAAGCCATATCGCGGCTGCAATATCATCTATGGAATCATTACCCTGCGGTAAATAGTGGCGACGTAAAATTAAATACTGGTCGAGTCCGTTATTTTCAATAGAACGAACTCGCTTACTCAGTTTTTTACTTCAATTTCCAGCTCAGGCGCATAAATTTCATTCACCTTTCCGGCTAACTGGATTGCTGCCCCCGGACGTTTCAGAATATCTTCCAGCGCATCTTTACTTTCTGCCGCCACAATACGGGTCAGGTAGTTATGTGCGGGCGCAACTTTATTATCCATTGCCATTTCGTTAATGAATTTGTTGTATGCCGTTTGGTTGGGTTCAAAAATAACAGGTGTACCACAGACCACTAATTTAATTTGTTCCATTTAATATATTCTCTCGTAAATTAATTTCATCAATTAACTGGTTATGACGTGCCGCACACTGGCCGTACATTTCCAGATAAAGGGTTAACAGTTCTGCTGCGTCTTTACCCTGCGTGCCCTTCAGGCGCGGCAGCTGCACGGCGCATTTAGTTTTCAGGTTTTCCTGATAACGCACGTTCTGTGCTGGCGGTGGCATCGTTGTACATGCTGACAAAATCAGCAGACAGGCACACGTTAGTAAACACCGGCTTAACCACTTCCGTGCGAATTTCACGCGGTGGCGCATTCTTTAAAGCCTCCAGCTTTTCTTCCAGTTTTCGCCCGGATGCGCTGGCCACACTGGCCAGCTGCGTGCCGGTGGCAGTGGCTGTTTTACGGATAGCCAGATCAACACTGTCACGCTGCCAGCTGGCAACCTTCCAGCCGCAGGCAAACGCCATCATGGCCAGCATCACCACACCCACCGTCAGCTTATCCATCAGCGCACCCCGTTATGTTCCAGGCTGAAGTGGTTTCCGTCCGGGTTAGACCTGAAGCGTCCGCCCCAGCTACCGCCCAGCTTTTCCCAGTATTCACCCAGCCGCAGGTAATCTTCCGTGCGGGTTTTATACTCGCCCTTCACAAACAGATTAAAATCAACAGCCAGCCGCTGGGTATGGAGGCTATTGGAAATACCGCTGCCTTTCTTTGCGTTCAGCGCCGCTTGCTCAGGCGTGCGATACGCTTCACCAAAGGTCAACTGCATACCGTTTGCATTTGCATACTGGATTAACAATGCAATCATCGACGTAAATCGTTGTTGCTTTTCGCTTAGTGTCACTTTCTGCCCCCCTTACCTAAAAAATCAATCCCCTTGCGACGCAGCCAGGCTTCAACGCCATTCAGGCCGAGAATCCCCAGTGCGGAACCAAACCCGGCCAGTGCCAGGGGGTGGATATCCGGAACAAAGTACAACGCCACCCCTGCAGCCACTGACAGGGCGCTGCCGACAATGACACGCCCCGCAACCAGGCGCAGGGTTATTGGTTCCCCGCTGTTAAGCATCTTGCCCAGCGCAATCAGCGCCCCCATCACCGCCAGGGCGATAAACCCCTTTTCATAGTCCTGCATCCCTGCCCCTTATCCGATCAGGTTTTCCGTGGCTTCCGGCTCCAGATACGGAACACCGTTGATGTTGATAAACTTCGGACTGGTCACGAAGTACTTGATTTTGTGCGTGGCCACCGTGCCACCTTTTGGATCAATATCCAGCAGGTTGCTGACCTGCAGCTTATTGCCGAACGTTTCCACCTTCATTTCCTCGCTGCCGGCTTTCGCGTAGAAAAGGAAATCCACAGCCGGGATGCCCCGCCATGAACCCGCTGCGCGGGCTTTTGCGGTCAGTACCTTCATCACTTTGGAACTGACTTCAATTTCACCCTCAGCCGACACATCACCGTCCACATGGCCATCCGGCACACCACGCGTCTGCGCGGCGGCGCTGTTATCGGTGATATCCAGTGAAATTTTCTCGATATGGATCAGATCACCATCCAGATAGACATCAAACGACATCCCCGAAATACGCTTACTCATGCGGCAGTCTCCAGGCTGGCATCCAGCATCAGATTGATCGTAATCTGCAGCGGCACTTCATACGTGCGCACCACAATGTAAATATCCACCGCTTTCTTACTCTTCCACACAATGGCCACATCACCATCCTGCGGCGGCTTCACTTCGCCCGGAAACGCCACGCCATTGATGCTGGCGGCGGTGGACATCTCGCGCAGTGGCTTCATGAAAAGTGACTGGTGCGCCTCGATACTGCCCGGCGTGCTGTTCAGCGAGCGATCACCGATCTTGCCGATAGCCAGGAGACGGATACGACGCGCAGCCTTATCGGCAATGCGTAGCGTTTCAATGGACTGGTAATCCCCCCCTTCCACGTCCAGGGTACGTCCATCTGCCCAGTAAAAGCCGTCATAGTCCGGGTACCACATCGGCACGCTGTAGCGCTGCATTTCCAGTGCCTGCAGCGTGGCCAGCTCCAGAACTTCACCGGTGCCGTCCACCGGCAATTCATCACTCCCCAGATCAAGCAGTGCGCCGGTCTGGACTCGCGCCGGGCTGTCAGCAATGGTCACTGCACGATTACATAACCGGCCAGCAAGCACGCCCGGCTCATGGCCAAACAGGCGCGGTACCAGCTGCACCGCTTTTTCCGCAATGCCATCCTGCAGCGTGGAAGCGCGTGCCAGGTAATCAGCCTGGCTTTCCTTGTCCTGCATGCCCTGTACCGCAAGCAGGAACCACACCCAGCGGCCAAACTTCGCGATCAGATCCGCCCGCAGTGCAACCGCCTGATTAATTGCCTCTTTAGTGGAAATATCGTCTGACAGCACCACCCCTTCCACGGAACACGATACCTGCGCAGCCTTAACGGCTTTCACCCATGCATCCGCCTCCGCATCGGACGGCAGCACATGCACGAACCCCCACCAGTTCTGCCCGGCGTTTTTCATCGCGGCCAGCACGTCACCTTTCAGCGGGCTGTCACCTTCACCCAGCAATTTGTCAAAATCACTCTGGGTATTAACCGCCAGCGTCTTACCCATATTTACCGCGCCCTTGCCGACAAACAGCACGCAGCGTTCCACCTCACTGGTTTCCCCCTGCAGCTGATTCAGCTGGTTAACTCCTACATTTGGCCAGGTCATGTTCTCCCCCTGATATCCTGCGCATTTACATCCCAGCCAAAGCCAATGGCCTGCAGCTGCCGTGCCAGCGCCTTGTTAAATTCATCCTCCCCCATACCCAGAAACACACGGGCAGGCAGATCAATTGTCCAGCTCGTTTTCACCGCCTTGCCGCTGAGTTTTCGTATCAGCAACCCCGCCTGGCTGTAAGGCATGGATGTGGTGATTTCGCCCAGGGTTGGCTTTTTCCAGCGCTTCCCCCGGCGCACCCGGTACCCCAGGGCGCGTAATTTCTTTGCCTGCGCCGCCGTGGCCATCTTTGCGCCCCCGTCCTGCCGTGGCTGGCTGGCACGACTGACACGAACACGCATCCCATTTTGCTGCGAGTAACCCACGGTGCCTGCGGGTACCGGTGTATCCCCGTTCCGGTAGCCTCCACCCTGCAGATAAATCCGCACAGCCTGCATTTCGGGCATTTCCCGGATATGCAGCAGTTTTGGCATATTGCGCAGCATCTTCCCTTTACGGCGCGTTTTCCTTCCCGGCCAGGCGCTTCCCTCCGGTGATTCCTGATTGCGCACATGGCGTTTTGCGGCGGCGATAACGCCGTATTTGGCCATACGCCACAACAACCGCTGGCGCTTCTTCGGCGGCAGCTCCATTGCTGCCAGTGCCTTGCGCAGCGCAGCCAGTTGCGCTTTGTTCAGCTCGCCGCCCGCGATCACTCTTCCACCCCGATAGGCGCACCGGTTTCATCCACGCCATAAACGCTGGCGTGGATCGCCGTCCAGATTTCAGGATTAACCAGTGACCAGCGCTCACCACGCCACGGAATAGCGCCGTTTTCATCCTGCTTAATCACCAGCTCTTCCGCCATTGGTACGCTCAGCACTACGGTGGCGGTTTCTTCATCCTCCACAGATACATCCCACTGCGGATCGGCTTCCGTTACCCCGATTTCGTCAAGCAGTTCCCGATCCGCCTCGTCCAGCCATGCTGCCAGCAGTGACATCAGCAGTTGCGGCGGGCAAAGTCGGTACGGGAAACGCGCCCAGCTCAGTACCGCGTCATAACGGATAACGGCCTGCCGGTATTGCCCCAGCCCTAAATCCCTGGCAGCGGGAATGAATTCCATTTCATCAAGCACGCTATCAAATGACTGCATCGCCCGTGGCGGGACATTCACCTGAAAGAAAGCGGTCAGGTTTTCCAGTTGTGTCTGGCTCATACTTTTTTCACCGTTGCCCGTTTAAGTCCTTTCATACGGCGGATCACCACCGATGCTTCCGCCAATAGCCCCGCACGCGTTTCCAGGCTTTCCTGCCCCGGATGCGTTTCACGCCGTCCGATAGTGGCAAACTCCCCCAGTAAATCGGCCTTTGCCCTGGCAAAAACAGCCTTTGTGTACTGGGCGCACAGGCTGTTCAGCCCGCCCATGCTTACCCCCGGCACTTCCGTGGCCTGGGCATATCCCTTTGCCTGCCAGTCAGATTCAACCCGCTCCAGCTCAGCATTGACCTCTGCGACGGCTGCGATCAGCGCCTGCGCGATGGTATCCGCATCGATATCAGCAGGCAGTGACCGCTGCGCCTGAAAATCTTTCAGATTCAAATCAGGCCAGAAGCCGTTATTGGTCAGCGGTTCATCCTGATAATCCAGCGGCTTGCCACTAAACATATATCCCCCGAAAAAGGCGGACTGTCCGGTTTCCACGGCGCAGTTGTACGGTCTGTACGCTGCCCTCCACCGCGTCCGCCTGGCTGTCGGTAGTCTTTAAACCTGCGTTAATTTGCGCAGACGTGCGGCGATGGTCTGCCGGGCAGTTTTCACACCAACCCTGAAATAATGCCGCTCTGCAATAGCCAGCAGTTGATCGGCCTTTTCCAGTGTGGCCACGTCATCCACGCCCGCCGCCGTTTTCTGGCCATCCTCCCCGCGCAACAGCTCCAGCCCGGCAAACTTGAACCATTTGGCTGTCACCTGCTCATGTAAGCGCCAGGTGTTAGCCACACGGTCAAACGTGCGGGAAAAATACGGCTCAATACTTTCCCCACGCCCGGCTGACTCTTCCGCCCAGGCCAGCATGGTATCCGCCACAAATGTGGGGAAGTTGCTGCGCAGACGGTCTGGTGTGGCCTGCTGCTGGCTGATTGCGATATCTGCCCAGTCCAGCGCCTTATCCAGCTCGCCCACGTCAAACAACCAGATAACGCACCATGCCAGTACCGGGTTTGCATAGACCTGCCCGCTGGCCAGATAGGCTTCAACGGTTGGCATCCAGCGCGGCAGCAACACATCACGCTTAAACGCAACACGATCTGGAATAAACTGAATACTTCTGGCCTGCGCCACATCCTTTTCCAGCGCAGCAATCAGGATGTGCATGCTTTCGCTGCTGTCCACCGCCTGGCTCTGTTTCAGGCGCTGTTCCGTGGCAATACGCTGGCTGTGCCGCTGTGCGGGAGAAAGTGCCATGCTTAACCCTCCACAGGTTCGGTCACTTCACCGATGGTGACGGCTGATTCATCGATCGCCGCATACAGCTCCGGCACTTCAATCGCATATCCCTCATTACGCAGATAGCTGTTTTCAAACTGTTTGCGATCATCTTCAAAGCGGGCTTTACGCTGACGCGTATTACGCTGGGTATAGATATGCAGGTTAGAAAGCGGTGTCACCACCATGCGCTTACCCGGCATAAACGGCGGAATAATCGCTTTACGGCCTGCAATAGTGCTACCCAGCATCTGCGCCGCAATCTTCTCAGTCGGACGATCAGCCGCCTGATACAGTCGGTATTGTTCCGCCGCCACCAGGTCAGCACCAACCAGCACTACAAGGCGCGGGTCATTACGAAACTGCGCAGGAATTTTGGCGTTAATCAGATCGGAGGCCATTGCATCCAGTGACTTGTAATCCCCGGCCTCATCCAACACGACCTTATCTGTCATAATCTGGTTGCCACCCAAAAGCGTTTTCATGCGCTCATGCCAACCGATGTTCACGTCCTCGCCATTGGGGTTAGCT
The DNA here is from genome assembly GCF_051207495.1 of Klebsiella sp. K-3. Taxonomy (NCBI): domain Bacteria; kingdom Pseudomonadati; phylum Pseudomonadota; class Gammaproteobacteria; order Enterobacterales; family Enterobacteriaceae; genus Klebsiella; species Klebsiella sp. K-3. The sequence continues at coordinate 16,068 of NZ_JBPNXF010000024.1, forward strand.
TCTGGATCGGTGGTTTTAGCGCGGCTCTGGCCATTAAAACCAATGCGCAACATATCGAGCGCAAAAGCCTGGGTGGTAAATGCCTGCACCAGATTAAAGAATTCATTTTCTTCTTTTCCGGCGTTCGCCCAGACAGAAAGCAGATCCCAGCGCAGTGCAGCGCAGCTGTCTGTTTCAACCAGCGAATAGTCATTACCATCCACGCCTACCTGCTGCACAAAACGCCCGGTAGCACTACGCCCGGTATGCAGTCTGGAATTACCAACGGAAATAACCTGGCCACTCAGCTGGTCAACGTCCAGACAGGTGATCATGTTCAGGAATTCCACGGATTCCAGCATGGCGAGACGTAAATCATTTTCCTGCGGGTCATTCAGGGAAAAATAACGACGGGTATCCGGTGCGCCTAATTGCTGCGCCATCCCCGCCGAGTATTTATCCAGTAAATCCCGCGCACGGTTATTAAGGTGCATAAAACTCCCTCGCATTTAAGCGATATAAAAATTATTCGGTGTTAATTGACGTACTGAAAGTTACAGGAATTTAAAGCTGCCCGGCTTATCCTTGATATTACGTCCCTGAGTACGGCTTGACTTACCACCCAAATCACTGAAGCGTTTAACGATATCTTTTGCATTATCACGAATAACAGAAAACTCTTCTGTATCCACTACTTCTGCAATGGTATCAACATCGTCTTTTACATCACCCAGCTGATTTTCAATTTTGGCTACACGACCTTCCAGCTCATTAAGAGCATTGGCCAGCGCCTGCAATTTATCATCATCCGGCGACGGGCTTTCGCCTGGATTCTCTTCTTCAAATTTCGGTTTAATACCAAATAATTTCTGCCAGTTCTTCATTCTTTCTTCCTGTTTAATTTTACCGTCGCGGGAAATTACGCAACTGTAATATCCCTGTCTCGTTAATTTTTTGCGCCGACTGCTAAAGCGCAGCCGTGTGGTGCCAACGCTGGCCGGAGTATCTGTCACCGCCAGCCCTTTCAGGTAAGTACGCCCACTGCCGCGCCAGTTCTCTTCCGGCTCAATTGAAAAGAACAAAAGCTGGTCTTCATGGTTGGCAAAGATAAGGCGCATATTCGGGCACAAGCTGACAAACAGCCGCGCTAGCCCATCGTCGCCATCGTGCCAGGTGGCTTCCAGTACTTCACCAAAATTACCGCAATCATCTTCATGTTCTGGCCAGATTAAAGCGACATAGTGGTTATAGTTGTAGGTTTCCCCCATATCGATAATCCACTGTCTTTTAATCTCCCTGCCGTCTACGGTATCCCCTTCTGTAGCAACACACAGCCAGTCAGTTTTTAAATGCGACACATATTCCCTCCCCTGCCGATTAACTGATTTCCTGCTGTGATTCCAATTATTGCCGGATTGCAGAAAGCACGCACTCGACTTAATTCTGGTTAATTCGGATAACCGCCCTTTGCCGAACAGGTACGAATTAACACCACCGTTTTTTCGTCATAGCCGCGGCATAATTAAATCTATGGCTAAATACTCTGAAGAATTAAAAGGCGTAGTACGGGCGCTGTATTTGCGTCGCTATACGCCAAAAGAAATTGCATCTGAATTAAATCTGCCGAATGCGCGGATCGTTTACTACTGGGCGGAGAAATACAGCTGGGCTGATTTGCTCAGCCATGAAAGTACTGAAGAGGCGATTGAACGCCGTTACCAGTTGCTGGCCGGGCGCGATAATAAAACCGATCTCGACCTGAAAGAGATGGATTTACTTATTGCTCATGCCACTAAACTGCGAGCGCAAAGTAATAAACATAAAGAAAAGATGCTGGCAAACCGTGGGAACGGGCAAGCAGCTGCGGCGCAAGACAGCGACGATGGCGAACCCCGCAGCAAACGCAGGTACAAGAAAAACGATATTTCATCGCTTACCCAGGAGGATTTTGACACCTGGGCGGAGGAACATCTTTTCGGCTACCAGAAACACCTGCGCCAGAATATTGGTCAGGCGGTGCGCAATATCCTGAAAAGCCGCCAGATCGGGGCAACCTGGTACTTTGCTTACGAGGCATTTGAAAATGCGGTCATGACCGGCGATCCGCAAATTTTCCTGTCAGCGTCCAAAGCCCAGGCAGAGGTTTTTCGCTCTTATATCGTCAATATCGCCGAGCAGTATTTTGGCATCACACTAACCGGCAATCCGATCCGTTTAAGCAACGGCGCGGAATTACGTTTCCTTTCCACCAACAAAAACACCGCCCAGTCCTACAGCGGCCACCTGTACTGTGACGAATATTTTTGGGTACCGAACTTTGCCAGGCTGAATGAAGTGGCCAGCGCGATGGCCACACACGATAAATGGCGCACCACCTACTTTTCCACTCCATCCGCCAAAACGCACCAGGCTTACCCGTTCTGGACTGGCGAGGAATGGAAACAGGGCAGTAAAAAACGCGCGGCTATCAAATTCCCGTCATTTGACGAAATGCGCAACGGTGGCCGACTCTGCCCCGATGGCCAGTGGCGCTATATCATTACGATGGAAGATGCGATCGCCGGTGGCTTTAATCTGGCCAGCATCGAGAAGCTACGGAACCGCTACAACGAAACTACATTCAACATGTTGTATATGTGCGTTTTCGTGGACAGCCAGGATTCCGTTTTCAGCTTTTCCGACCTGGAAGCCTGCGGCGTCGAAATTGAGACGTGGCAGGATCACGACCCCAACGCCGCCCGGCCATTTGGCAATCGTCCTGTATGGGGTGGTTTTGACCCGGCACGCAGCGGCGATTTGTCCTGCTTCGTCATTATTGCCCCACCTGAACTGGCCGGAGAAAAATTCCGCGTACTGGCGGTGTTTAACTGGAAAGGCATGAACTTCCGCTGGCAGGCAAAGCAGATAGAAAGCCTGTTTAAAAAATATAACTTCACTTATCTGGGTGTTGATGTCACCGGCATAGGCCAGGGCGTTTTTGACAATATCCAGCACTTTGCTATGCGCGTGGCCGTGCCTATCCGCTACGACCTGAACACCAAAAACCAGCTGGTACTGAAAGCCGCGGATGTGGTCGAAAGCCAGCGTATCGAGTGGGATAAAAACCTGAAAGAGATCCCGGCCAGCTTCATGGCCATCCGACGCACAACCACGCAAAGCGGGAATGCCATGACCTTTGTCGCAGACCGCAGCCCCGAAACTGGCCATGCAGAATCGTTCTGGGCGATCACGCACGCCCTGCATAACGAACCGCTTAACTATGAAAACAAACCAAAATCCCGCTGGAGAATGAAGAAGGCAGCATGACGAAAAAACGATATAACGCCCGGAATAAGCGCGGCGACAAAGCAAAAAAAATGAGCATCATTTCTTTTGGTAAACCGGAACCTGTACTGACTACCGGCACGGATTACCGGGATATCTGGTACGACAATGCCGCCGACCATTTTACCCAGCCTATTGATCGGCTGGCGCTGGCACAGCTGATTAACCTGAACGGCCAGCACGGTGGCATTATTCATGCCCGTAAAAATATGGTGACGGCAGATTATCTTGGCGGTGGTCTCACGGATGATGAACTGGAAGCGGCCGCATTTGATTATCTGACGTTTGGTGATGTGGCCATTGCGAAAATCCGCAACGGCTGGGGAGACGTTATCGGCCTGGAACCTCTTCCCGGCCTTTACCTGCGCCGCCGCAAAGTCCGGGATGATGATCGTAATGTGCCTGGTGATTACGTGGTACTGCAGGAAGGGGAACCGCTGGTATTCCCTGAAGAAGACATCATTTTTATCAAGATGTATGACCCGCAGCAGCACATTTATGGCCTGCCGGACTATATCGGCGGCATTCATTCCGCCCTGCTGAACAGTGAAGCGGTGATTTTTCGCCGACGCTACTACCACAATGGGGCACATACTGGCGGCATCCTGTATACCCGTGACCCCAGCATGACGGATGAAATGGAAGAAGAGATTGAACAGCAGCTGCGTGACAGCAAAGGGATCGGGAACTTCTCCACCATTCTGGTAAATATCCCTGGCGGCGATGGTGACGCCATTAAATTTATCGAAATGGGGGATATTTCTGCAAAGGATGAATTTGCCAGTGTGAAAAATATCAGTGCGCAGGACATTCTGAACGCTCACCGCTTCCCGGCCGGGCTGGCAGGTATTGTGCCGCAGAATACCGCAGGACTGGGCGACCCTGAAAAAGTGGAACGCACCTACAAAAAGAATGAAATTCGCCCCATTCAGCGACGCATGGCCAAAGCAGTGAACAATGATCCGGAAATTCCGGCGCA
>NZ_JBPNXF010000025.1:0-7884 GCF_051207495.1 Klebsiella sp. K-3
GAACCACTGTTGGTTATTAATGGACATGTTAACCTCGATTTCAGGATGCAGAGGAGCGGCTCCGCTGTATAACAGCGGAGCATTATTGTTATTAAATTAAAGAGGTATGTTATTCGCGGATTAGCCGACCGGCCTGTTGTAGCGCTTTGTAGGCCTCATACCTGCGTTGATGCAGCGGACTAAACGCCGTCTCGCTGCGATAGGTTTTATCCACTCTGGTGAACCGCTTCATGGCGTCCGGTAGCGAGGCGGCGACGTTGCCCGCGACGGCGCCGAGGATGGCGGAACCCAGCAATACGGGTTCGCTGCTGGCGGTGCTGACCACGGTCACGCCGCAGGCGTCGGCCAACAGTTGGCGTACCAGCGGGTGCTGCCCCGCGCCGCCGCTGATAACGATATTTTCGCTCTCAATACCACAGGCGCGTTGGGCATCGAGGATCTGCCGCAGGCCGTAGCCAATTCCGCATAATCCGGCGACGTACAGCGCGGTCAGGTTATCAAGATCCCGCTCCATCCCCAGCCCGGCAATCAGCGCTTTCGCGTGGGGGTCGGCAAGCGGCGCGCGATTGCCGAGAAACTCCGGTACGACATGCAGTCCATCTGCCAGCTGCACCGCCTCCGAAGGCGAGGCAACTTGCGCCAGCACGCGATCCGCCAGCCAGACCGGCAGAGGAACGGCGGCGGCTTTAGCCTGTTCACGCGCTTCGGCCGCCGCCGGATGGAAGCTCAGTAACTGGTCGATAGCCGCGCCGGCGGCGCTTTGTCCACCTTCGTTCAGCCAGTAACCCGGTACCATCGCCGAATAGTAAGGCCCCCAGACCCCTGGAACGAACACCGCTTTCTCGGTGGTGGTCATGGTGCAGGAGGAAGTGCCGAAGACGTAGGCCATATTATTCACCGCGCCGTTGAGTACGCCGACGGTGCCGATGCCGCCTGCGTGGGCGTCGATCATCCCGACCGCCACCGGCGTACCGACAGGCAGGCCCATCTCTTCAGCCGCCTCCGCGGTTAACCCATCACCACATGGCGTTCCCGGATCGACGATACGCTGGCCGATACGGGCGAAGTCTTCATCCGCCAGCTCTGCGAGGCCAATCTGGCGAAAGTAATCGGCATCCCAGCGTTTTTCATGGGCCAGATAGGTCCATTTACAGGTGACGGTACAGACGGATCGGGCCAGATCGCCGGTCGCGCGCCAGGTGAGATAGTCGGCCAGGTCGAAGAAATGACGCGCGGCGGCAAAGATCTGCGGGCGGTTTTCTTTCAACCACAGCAGCTTCGGTGTTTCCATTTCCGGAGAGATAGTCCCGCCGACGTACTGCAGCACCGGATGGCGGGTGGCATTGATGCGTTCCGCCTGTTCGGTGGCGCGGTGATCCATCCAGACGATAATATTGCGATCTGCCTCTTCGCTGGGCCCGACGGCCAGCGGCGCGTCATTCTCCCCGATTACCACCAGCGAGCAGGTGGCGTCGAAGCCGATACCGGCAACCGAGTGCGGAGAGACGGCGGCCTTTATGACCGCGCGTTTAATGCAGTCGCAAACCGCCTGCCAGATTTCGCGGCTGGATTGTTCCACCACGCTGCCGGCGCTGCGGAAGAGGGTGATCTCCCGGGTGGCGTGGGCCAGCAGTTCGCCGCTGAGGTTAAATACCCCGGCGCGCACGCTGCCGGAGCCGACATCGACGCCGATAATGGTTTGAGTCTCGCCATTCATAAAATCGTCCTTTTAGTCACCGATACCGGGGGTTATAAATCAACGCTGTTAGGCAGAATAACCAGGTCGCGTACGGTGACGTTTTTCGAACGGGTGACCATAAACAGCACCGATTCGGCAACTTCGATAGGCTGCATCAGGCTACCGTTAGCCAGCGCTTCTTCCATTTTCTCTTTCGGCCAGTCATCGAGCAGGGCGGTAACCACCGGGCCCGGCAGTACCGCGCCGACGCGGACGCCGTGTTGGGAAACCTGGCGGCGGGTGGTATGAACAAACGCCTGTACAGCGAATTTTGAGGCGGTATAGATAGGTTCCCAGATAACCGGCACCACGCCGGCGATGGAGCTGGTGAAAATAATATCGCCGGATTTTTGCGCGATCATATGCGGCAGCACGCTACGCACGCAGCGGAAGGCGGCGTTAGTATTGAGGTGCAGCACGCGATCCCAGACGTCCGGGTCACCCTCAGCGACAGGGCCGCCAATGTAAGCGCCGGCGTTGGCGTGGAAAATATCGAGACGGCCGGCAAGTTGCAGGATGCCGTCAATGATCTTATCCACCTGCTCGCCCTGCATCAGATCGACCTGTAAGGCAAAAGCGTTTTCGCCAAGCTCTGCCACAATCTTGTTGAGCTTTTCGCCTTCACGGTCGATCAGAACCACCTTCGCGCCCGCGCCAAGCAGGGTTTTCGCGCATTCAAGACCAATGCCGGAAGCGGCGCCGGTGACCGCGGCGACTTTGCCGCTAAGAGAAGTATTCATAGAGGATACGGAGTGGTTCATTTTATAATCCTTCATGTTGTCTGTTTTGCTCACCAAGCTGGTCTCGACGAGGTTGAGGAGCGGTTACCTGCTACAACAATCTGGCCTGTCAGAGCAGGAGTAACTAAGTTAAGCTATTGAATATCAGCATCATTTATTTCAATTTGCTGATGTCTGAACGATTATTGAGTGTATACGCTAGCGAGCGTCATGGTTGCTCAATCGATGAAGCTAATGTTGCGCCAGCTTCATCGATTGAGCAAGTGGGGAAATTAACAGCGAAATGAATTTGTGACGCAAGTTGGGAAAATGAAAAAAATCACTATCTACGATCTGGCGGAATTATCCGGCGTTTCGGCAAGCGCGGTGAGCGCGATCCTCAATGGCAACTGGAAAAAACGCCGTATCAGCGCCAAACTTGCGGAAAAAGTGACGCGCATTGCGCAAGAGCAGGGCTACGCGATTAATCGCCAGGCCAGCATGTTGCGCAGTAAAAAATCGCATGTCATCGGGATGATTGTCCCCAAATACGACAACCGCTATTTTGGTTCAGTGGCGGAAGGCTTTGAAGAGATGGCGCGTGAGCGCGGCCTGCTGCCGATTATTACCTGTACTCGCCGTCGACCCGAGCTGGAAATCGAAGCGGTGAAAGCGATGCTCTCCTGGCAGGTGGACTGGGTGGTGGCGACCGGGGCGACTAATCCGGATAAAATTACCGAGCTATGTCAGCAGGCGGGGGTGCCGACGGTTAACCTTGACCTGCCGGGCTCCACCGCGCCGTCGGTGATCTCAGATAACTACGCGGGCGCCCGCGCGTTGACCGATAAAATTCTTGATAACAGTCTCAATCGCCACGGCAAACTGGCGCCGCTGTATTTTGTCGGCGGGCGCAGCAGCGACCACAACACTCTGGAGCGTTTACGCGGATTTCGCGATGCTCATGCGGCGCGCGGCATGAGCGTGCCGGAAGAAAACATTCTTTCTCCGGGCTATTCAAAAGGCAAAGTGGAAGCCTGTATGCAGGCGCGTTTTAAAAGCGCCGATGAACATCTGCAGGGGTTCTTCGTTAACTCGACCATCTCGCTGGAAGGGGTGGTGAGATGGCTGGCGCAGTTGGGGCTGACCGGCGTCGAGCAGCCGCCGATGGGCTGTTTTGACTGGGACCCATTTGTTTATCTATTGGGTCACGATATTGACATGGTGCAGCAGAACGTCCCGGCGATGCTGGAAGCGGTATTCAATATCATCGACGCAGGCGAAGCCAGCCAGCAGCGGGTAGAGATCCCGCCGCTGCTGATTAGCAGCCGCGAGCATCTGGCGTGAAAAACCGCTGGCGCTAGCGCGTCAGCAGCCAGCGGGCGGTATGTTCATCGGTCACCAGGCCGTTAATCCAGCCGCCTTTTAACGCCGCGAGGATCGCCGGGCGCTTGTTCTCGCCACAGGCGACGGCTATCCGCGGGCACTGGTTTTGGCGGATATCGTAGCTGGTGATCAGGCGATTAATTTCGCTGTCGACGACGGAGCCGTCGGCATCGATAAAGCGGCCGAGGATCTCGCCGATGCCCCCGCGCGCCGTCAGTTCATCCAGTTGGACTTTATTAATAAACCCGTCTTTGAAGATCGGGCTTTGGGTACCCAATGGGCCGATACCGACGAAAATAACGTCCGCCTGCTGCGCTGCGGCAGAAACGTTGCTGAACAGGCGGCTGCCGCACCACATCTCATGTTCCTGACGGGTTTGCGCATAGCGCGGCGCGGGCCACTGGTAGTAGTTGGCCTGAATTTTCCGCGCCAGCAGCAACGGCACATCATCGTAGTAGTTGCATTTTCCTTCATCGTTCATTGCGCTAATCAGCGCCACGCAGCGGCTGTTCGGGCTATCGAAATCAATGCGCTGGATGGTTTTTTTCAGCGTTAATCCAGAACCAATGCCGATTATTTTGGCGTTATCGCTCTGCAGGTAGCGGGCCATCAACTGATAACAACCGAAGGAAACGCTATCCAGCGTGCTCTCTTCGTTGTAGGTCGGCACGATATTGCACTCGATGAGTTGATACTTTTCCTGCAACAACTGCGCATAATCGAGGCAGTTCGCCACCGGATGATGCAAGCCAATCGACACAATCCCTTCTTCTTTCGCCGCGGCGATAAGGCGCTGGACCACCGGCCTTGAGGTGCCAAGATGGCTGGCGATTTCGCTCTGATTCTGACCGGCAATGTAGTACATCCATGCGGCGCGGACCTTCTGATCCAGCCTGATGTCGTCTTCTTTACTCACGGTGTCCTGCCTTAAATACGCGGGCGCAGTAGCGCAGATACCCGCATTTTGGCTGCGGTTTTCAAAACAGGCAAGCTTTTGCTCTATTTTGGTCATTTGTAATTTTAATGGGTAATTGCTCTTTTGTGATCCGTAGCTCTTATTTGATTCAAATGATCATCTACAGTGAGCCGCATCACCTCAAGGAGAGCAGAACATGAATACGCAATTCACATGGCTTCACATTGGTCTCGGTTCTTTCCATCGAGCGCATCAGGCGTGGTACCTGCATCGACTGCGGGTTTCCGGCGATTCGCGCTGGCATATCGCGGCGGGAAATATTCGTAACGACGCCGAGCACGTGGTGCAGGCGCTGGCGGAGCAGAGAGGACGCTACGTCCTCGAGACGGTGAGCCCGGAAGGGGAGCGCGAATATGAAGAGATCGCCTCAATTCAAAAATTACTGCCGTGGCAGGCGGGACTGCAGCCGCTGATTGATGAAGGCGCGAACCCGCAGACTAAAGTCATTGCTTTCACGGTGACGGAAGGGGGTTATTACCTCAATACGCAGCATCGCCTGGAAACCAGCAACGCCGATCTGCAGGCCGATTTGCAGGGAGATTGCAAAACCATTTATGGCACCATCACCCGGATTCTTGAAAAACGCATCGCCGACGATGCGGGTCCGCTGACGCTGCTCAACTGTGACAACGTGCGCCACAACGGCGAACGTTTCCATGATGGACTGGTGGAATTTCTGCAACTGACCGGTAAACAGCAGGTTATTGACTGGCTGGCGGAGAACGCGACCTGCCCAAACACGATGGTCGATCGTATCACGCCGCGCCCGGCCGCCGATCTGGCGCCACGTATCAAAGCGCAAACCGGCATCGATGATAAAGCGCCGGTGATGGGCGAAACCTTTATTCAATGGGTAGTAGAAGATAATTTCCGCGCTGAGCGCCCGGCGCTTGAGACGGTGGGCGTGGAGATGGTGGCGTCGGTTATCCCCTATGAAGAGGCGAAGATTCGCATTCTTAACGCGTCGCATAGCTGTATTGCCTGGGCGGGAACCCTGTTGGGCCAGCAATATATTCACGAGAGTACGCTTACCGATGCCATCTACGCCATTGCTGAGCGTTACGTCAGCGAAGATGTGATCCCGTGTCTGGGTGATAACGGCATCGACCTGGCAACCTATCGCGACGTGGTACTCAAGCGTTTTACCAACCCCTATATCCAGGACACCAACCAGCGGGTGGCAGCCGATGGATTCTCAAAAATCCCGGCGATGATTGCCCCAACCCTGCAGGAGTGCTACCAGCGCGGCGTGCGCCCGCAGGCTACCGCTATGTTGCCGGCGCTGTTCTTTGTCTTTATGCAGCAGTGGCATAAAGGGGCTTTACCGTATCAGTACCAGGACGGAATTCTTGATGAATCGGCGGTACACGCCATGTTTAATTCGCCTGACCCGATCACCCAGTACGCCGGTGATAAAGCCCTGTTTGGCGAGCTGGCGGAATCGGCGGATTTCCACGCGCTGCTGCGTGAGCAAATCGCCGCCGTCTACGCGCTGACCCAGCAGGAGGCGCCATGTATTTAGGTATCGATCTCGGCACTTCGGAAGTTAAAGCGCTGGTGCTGGATGAAAACAATGCGGTCGTCGCCAGCCATAGCGCGCCATTGACCATTCAACGGCCGCATCCGCAGTGGTCTGAACAATCGCCGCAGGCGTGGTGGGAAGCGACAGAATATCTGATTGCCACTCTGCGCGAGAAGTGCGCGAGCCATTGGTCGGCGATTAAAGCCATCGGCCTTTCCGGGCAGATGCACGGGGCCGTACTGCTGGATGCCAGCGGCGAAGTGATTCGCCCGGCGATTTTATGGAACGATACCCGCTGCGCGCAGGAGTGCGCCGAGCTTGAAGAGATGGCGCCAGAGCTGCATCAGGTGGCTGGTAATCTGGCAATGCCGGGTTTTACCGCGCCGAAACTGCTGTGGGTGCGGCGTCATGAGCCGCAGCATTTTGCCCGTACCGCCTGCGTACTGCTGCCGAAGGATTTTCTGCGCTACAAGATGACCGGCAAAAAAGTCTCCGATATGTCGGATGCCGCCGGCACCCTGTGGCTGGATGTCGCGCGGCGGGACTGGTCCGACGCGCTGCTGCAAAAGTGCGGCCTGACGCGGCAACAAATGCCGGAACTGGTGGAAGGATGCGACGTTTCCGCCACGCTGGCGGCTGACATTGCCGAACGCTGGGGGCTTAATCCTTCGGTGCTGGTGGCGGGGGGCGGCGGCGATAATGCAGTCAGCGCGATTGGCGTTGGCGCGGTGTCGCCGGGAGACGCTTTTATCTCGCTGGGTACCTCCGGCGTGCTGTTTGTCGTCACCGACAGCTATCGTCCGGCGCCGCAGTCGGCGGTGCATGCTTTCTGTCATGTGCTACCGAACCTGTGGCATCAGATGAGCGTGATGCTCAGCGCCGCCAGCTGTCTGCAGTGGTTCTGTCGTCTGACCGGTACCACCGAAGTGGCGCTACTGGAGGAGATTGCCCAGTTAAGCGCAGACGAAAAAGCCAATGCGCCATACTTCCTGCCTTATCTTTCCGGCGAGCGTACCCCGCATAACGATCCTCTGGCGCGCGGTATGTTCTGGGGAATGACCCATGCCAGCCTGCGCGCTCAACTGGGATATGCGGTGCTGGAGGGAGTGAGCTTCGGTATTGCTGACGGCCTGCGCGTGTTGCAGGAGAGCGGAACCCGTATCGACCAGTGCTCACTGGTCGGCGGCGGCGCCCGCAGTCCGTTCTGGGCGCAACTGCTGGCGGATATCCTGGCGATGCCGGTGGTGACGCATAAAGGCGGGGAAACCGGCGGCGCGCTCGGAGCGGCGCGTCTGGCCTGCCTGGCGGCGGGCAAACCGCTGGCCAGCGTTTGTCATAAGCCGGAAATCTGGCAAACCTGGCAGGCGGATCCGCAGCGTCATCAGGCGCTGATGCCGCGTTACGCCCATTTCCAGTCTCTGTACCTCAACGACCGACACTTTCGACAGCAATAAGACATAAGACGCTCCGGCGAAACTGCCGGAGTGATTCTCCTGCACCCTACAACAACGAGGTCACCATGTCCGTTAATCACAAACAGTGGATG
>NZ_JBPNXF010000026.1:0-7273 GCF_051207495.1 Klebsiella sp. K-3
CCCCGTTCCGGGGGTATTTTTTTTCATGCTCATCCAGTCTTTTACCCAGTGCCATTGTCATTTCACTCAACCAGGCCAGGGCTAAATCTTTCTCTTCTTCTGAGCAATCCGCAGTTGCCATAAGTTTTGCAACCAAAGCGATCCGTTGAAAAGCAACGGTTTCAAAAAACAAATCCTGCACAGCATCCTCCCACGCAAAACAACTGTATAAACATACAGTACACCTAAACACACAATATGTGAAATGAAAATTCATATGACCAATTAATTACGGTATGCATATCACACACTTACATAGCATCACCTCCAGCCTGGCCAGATTTCGTCTTCAGGTTTCATACGGTTTTCCTGCAACCTGTCATTACGGTAAATCAGCGAGCTATTGCCAAAACTCAAACCGCCGCCACGCATCAGAATGGCTATTTCTTCATCCGTGCCGGCAAGCCCCCGGCCAGTTAATTCAGTTTTTAACCTTCTCCGGGTTCCTCCCTCCGTACAGTTATTGACAGAACTCCTAGGCGGCGCATTCGCGCCGCTAACAGCTGCCGCCTGATCGGCGGCTAACTTCGGAACAATCTTCCACTTTGTAATCCGGGTTAAAATGGGTACATCCATGCCAACGGCAGGAGAGAAAACCCCCTTAATCCGCACAATTTCTTCACCATATGCGTTAAATTCCGGGCTGGTTTCATACCATGTGCGTGCGATCAGCTCATCCCGTCTTACGAATGGTCCGCCCTGCTCATTGATATATTTCGCCCAGTCTCCGCTGTCAGCAGCATCATGTACCGCAGCAAATTCAACGCTTAACCCCATCGCGGTATCGTGATCAGCCATCCTGCGCAATTCGCGCCATACCGTTACCGGCGCACCACCTACGAACTGAAACTGGCGGATACGCCAGCATGATGCCCATGCAGCAGCTGCGGCGGCGGCTTCTTTCATTGGCTTGCCGCTTTCGTCGTCCAGTTCATCATCCAGCGCATAGCCATCAATATTTTTTGATATGTATTTGGCTACATAACCGGTTGCTGACCCTTTTTCCGGATCGATACTTTCAGCATGAAAGCGTGCCTTTCTGGCTTTATCGGTGATCAGCTCGCCATGGTCTTCATCCATCGCATAATCACGCAGAATGCCGCGCACCTGTTCAACCTCTTCAGAACGCATAAATAGCAACATGTGCCAGTGTGGCGTGCCATCGTGATGCGGCTCCGCAACCCTGATTCCGAACACGCGCAAGTCTTCCCGGTGAAGCTTTGCCCTGATCCGTCCCCAGATTTTACGCAGATATCCCTGGGTATCAGCCGGACTGCTGCCATTCCATTTACGATTGCGGTGGCCATGAATAGTAGTCGCGTGATATTTAGACGGCGCAGTGATGGTGTAAAACTCCCCCACATACCCCAGCTCATTACAAACGTTTTCAAATCCACGAATACGCACCATCATTTCTGTACGGCGGATCGCGGGATTGGCCACGCTCCCCCAGTACTTATCAATCAGGCTAATCCGGTTGCCGAATTCATCCTCAAGCTCCATCGACTTCAGGAATTCCCGCGTACGGCGCTTCTGCTCCTTCCAGTCACGAATAAGCTGTTTGCTGGCGTAAGTGCTGACCTTTTTGCTGACGTGATTCAGGGCGATATGTAAATGCTCGCGCCACTCCGACGCATGGCGGCGCAAGCGAAGCGCCCACCACTGATCAGACATCATTTTGGCAAGAGAAGCGGCGGCTTTTGGCTCCTCGAAGCAACGACGCATTAACTTTTCATAATCCGGCGCAGACTGGCGGAATGCATGAGTAATGGCAGCAGCACGGACATAAAGTGCATGCAGCAACTTAAGCGCACCGGCATCCGGCATTTCATCGTTTATGCTACTGAGTTCCATTGTGATGAACGTCGAAACATCCTGCGCCAGCAGGTCAATATCCTCTTTCGACATATCAGGCAGGTGGTTGAAGCGGTACATAAGGCGTACGGTATCGGCGGTCATTTTGCCGATGTGATAACGCTCTGAAACAATATTGATACGCGGCAGTATGCGTTCAAGGAAGGTTTTAGCCAGGTAAGCATTTGCGCGCTTTATACCCTGTTCTTTTTCCAGCTTGCTGGCTGTCGCATTTACCGACATACGAACAATCACAGATTGCTTTTGTAGCAAATCCTGGGCGCAAGCCAGCGCCGCATTCTCTCGATCTCGGCGCTGTAGTTCTTCGTATGTGGGTATCGGGCTTGCAATGGCCTTACGGGGTGCATTCCAGGAATACGCCCAGTGTGTGATGGCGTGTGCATCTTCAGACTGATTAGCATCACGCCGCGGTGAATCGGCGGCGCAATGTTTGTCTAAGGCCAACGTCATGCGATGGCCTTTGCAATTGAATCAAGTGGGGATTTCAGGATCAGCTCACTGGCCATCTTCTGACTAACAGCCGATGCCCCAACGCTACGGGGCGCATTCACCTGCACCGCCTCAAAACCGGCATACAGGTAATGCACCATCTCCAGATTACTGTTTGAGGCAACAACACTAATCCCTTTACGTGCCAGGCGACGCAACTTCCGCGCCAGCCTCCCCTGATCCATATGCGTAAAACCGCTTCCATGGTAAGCGGTAAAATTATCGCTTTCCGTCAGGTATGGCGGATCACAATAAATAACGTCATAACCATCCCGGACTAATTCAAGCGTTTCCGAATAGTGAGCGGTGATAAACGTTGCCCGCTTTGCCTTTTCCTTAAATGCATGAATTTCATCTAACGGAAAATAAGGTTTCTTGTACTTACCAAACGGTACATTGAACTGCCCGCGCCGGTTATAGCGGCACAGACCATTAAAGCCGTGACGGTTCAGGTACATGAAACGCGCGGCCGATTCCACGCAATTTGCGCCCCCCTTCTCTGACTGATTGAACAAATCCCGGACTGCATAATAGAAAACAGCCCGGCTTTCTTCTTCACCCAGCGAACCAGCAGAAAATAGCGTTTCCAGCTCAACAAGGAACGCATCGGTATGATAGGCCATGGCCTTATACAGATTGACCAGATCAGGATTAATGTCACCAATCAGGTACTCGTCATAATCCGTATTCATCATTACGGCGCAGGAACCGGCAAACGGCTCAATCAGGCGTTTACCTTCAGGTAAATGCGGAAGCAGCTGCGGCATAAGGCGGGCTTTACTGCCCACCCATTTCAACGGTGTTTTTACTGCCATGCTGCACCGCCTTTACTGCAAATAGCCGCTGCCTCTTCCCGGATCAGTTCGACAATCTCAGCCGCGCTTAAACCTTCATTTGCGGCATGGGTGGCCAGCTTATCCAGGCGAGTGGAGCACAGATCGGCGGCAACGGCCTTACCTTCTGCAGTTGCTTTGGTCAGCATGGCCAGCAGGTCAGTACCGGAATTTATTGCGTGCAAATGGTTACGTGTCATGTTCATTTTGGCTTCCTTAAGGCAAAAGAATCCCCGGCCACCGTTGGGATGGCCAAAAAATCAGGCGATTAGTTAGTGGAAAGAAAAGGTAATAGGTACGGCGGTATAACTAGGCGCAGGAACCTTATGCAGTTCATAAGTATTGCGCCACCACTCCTGGATCAGCGCCTTGATTTCACCAGCACCCAACGATCCAGCGATGTAATACATGGAACGGATGCTGGCCAGCGCTTCCACCTGCTGTAGCTGGCTTTCCGCCTCACGATATGCACAGCACCAGTAAGCTGCATTGACTGCCAGCCAGTGGCGCTTGCTGGTCATATGTTCAGTGTCATTAAAGAAAAATGGATGCAGGGCAACACGATTATTTTTTACAGTGCATTTTTCCAAAAAGAGAATGGCGTAATTGTGTGGTACGCCCCATGCGGCCAGCTCACGCCCCAGCTCTTTAGCGTCTACTGAAATAATGGACATTAGTGATTCTCCTGCTGCATTTTGCTAACGATATGAGGCGCAATAATCATCTGCACCCCGTTGCGGCTATTAATCGGATGCGCTTTTTTAATCGGTCTGTCATGTGCTGTACGGGCTGAAAAATCAGAGTCCCGCAACGAACCGAATCCCTCAAAAGTCAGACGCGCCCTGGATATGCCCTGGCGCAAGTGGATCATGGCGCGATAGTCCAGACGTTCGAAAAGTTCACGCCAGCAACACTTGCTAAGACTGGCTTTAAACTCCCCGGATCCGGAAGATACGCCCGCAGCATGGAGGACAACCCCGCGCCATTCCGGCGTTAACTTGTCCCACCAATCAGCGGCTTCACTGCTGTTACTGAAATATTTGCGGCGTATGTTGCGCAGCTGCGCCAGCCCCAGCTTTTGCTGTTCCTGATTAATGGCCATACTGCCCCCGGACTAATCCCATCAGGCGATGCCACCAACGGCGGCGCGGTTGATGCGCCGTAAATTTATATACGTGGCTGGGATTCCAGCGCTGACCATCTGGCAGCTCAATCCAGCCAGTTGAACCGCTGGCCAGCTGCATAGGTGGTGACTGGTGCTTCAAATAGGTAACAAAGGCTTTCATTGTTTTCCCTCACATCATTCCTGTGACGTTAGTTGTCACGATATCGACAGCAGCAGCCAGCACCGGCGCGGACTGAATACGGCTTTCAACGGTATAAGCCAGCACGGAAAGGCTGCGGATGGCATCGCGGGCGCGATCAAGGATTTGAGTTCGGCGGGCGGAGGTCATGCACTCCGTTGATACGGCTTCCCCAGCGATCGCACCGACGCTGGCGGTGGCGGTCAGGGCACAAAACTGCATATTCCCCGGCGTGGCATTGTTCACTGGAACTGACGGCAGGCAATTAATCTGGCTCAGAAGCCCATCCAGTAGGCGGGCATCTTCTGTGTGGTCAGTAATTGCCAGCAATTCATCACACGTCAGGCGGTGCGGTTGCACCGGATTCAGTTTATTGCGCAGCATTTGTGGGCGCATACCCACAGCCGCTGCAACTTCTTCCAGGTTATGCGCCAGCGCAAACGCTCGGCAAGCGGCATCAAAGTGCGCATGTTTAGAAGTTTGGTAATCAAACATAGTCAACACTCTCCCTGCGTCTCAAAATCGAATCAGTTAAGTACGATGTTGCAACCCGCAAGGGCGTCAATTGTCATTGCCGCGATATTGATCATGACTTTTTCACGACCCTTATCTTTGCGTAAGCGATGGCGAGGTAAGCGACCATCTTTCAGCATGGCATCCACGGTATCTTCAGATAACCCGGTGAGTTCGATGTACTTTTCTTTAGAGATTGAAGGGACAGGCAGATTGATTGAAATGTTAGTGGTCATAGTGCAAGATTCCTTGTTTGTGTATTAACCGTGGCTAGCGGTGTTAAGGGGTGAACAACCTGTTTTGGAATGTTCGCCTGCAAAATAACTTCTCAAATGCGAAGTGTCAACATATAACTTTCCCAAGGCGGATTTATGAATCTCAAAACCGGAGGTCAGGCTGTAATAACCAGGCTCCTTGAGGCATACGGATTTAAAACAAGGCAGGCGCTATGTAATCAGCTCAACGTATCTACCAGCACCATGGGAACCCGGTGGATGCGTGACGTATTCCCTGCAGACTGGGTGATTCAATGCTCTATAGAAACAGGGGCATCAGTAGAGTGGCTATCATTTGGAAATGGCGAGATGTTCCCGAACGGACACAGCACACATTCAAATGAAACAAAGAAATCCGCAAATGAAAACTTGCTGGGTGATGTAGTTGCTGTACCGAGGAAAAAAATAGTTGATGGTAATTTGTACGATTCAAATTTCTACATGTTAGACAAGGCAATCCTTCCTGAGAATATCGTCAAGCCGTTAATCATCATTGATGATGACCTTACTTATGTAGCTGAACATAGTATTAGCGAAATTTCAGATGGAACCTGGCTAGTAGAAATTGAAGGCAAGGTTAGCATCAAAGAACTGATCCGAATCCCAGTCGGCAAAGTGCGTGTTTCTGCACCAACCGGAGGCTATGCATTTGAATGCGGCATTAATGACCTTACTCCGCTAGCCAAATGCCATTACTACTTAATGACCAATGTTTAATCCAACGCCTAACAAACATTGACACTGTATAAATAAACAGTAAAAAATACCCCTATTCAGAATATCTTCAGGGGGGATAAATGGCTGTTCGTAAACTGGAAACGGGAAAATGGATCTGCGAATGCTACCCTGCCGGACGTTCCGGCAGGAGAGTAAGAAAGCAATTCGCTACCAAAGGCGAGGCACTAGCATTTGAACGCCACACCATGGATGAAGCGGCGAATAAACCATGGTTAGGCGAAAGCGTAGACCGCAGGACACTGAAAGATATTGTTGATCTCTGGTTCAAACTGCACGGCATATCCCTATCCGCAGGTGAGCATGTCTATGAAAAATTGCTCTTAATCGTTGACGCATTAGGCAATCCATTAGCTACTTCACTAACACCTAAAATGTTTGCTCACTATCGAGATAAGCGTTTGACTGGTGAAATTTACTTCAGCGAAAAATGGAAAAATGGCGCAAGTCCGGTAACAGTTAACCTTGAGCAAAGCTACCTCAGTGGCGCTTTTAGCGAATTAATTCGACTGGGTGAGTGGTTGCAGCCTAATCCTCTTGAAAACATGCGTAAGTTCACCATCGCTGAAAAAGAAATGGCCTGGCTGACCCATGATCAGATTGCCGAGTTACTCTATGACTGCCAGCGTCAAAACAAGCTGCTAACACTCGTAGTGAAAATTTGTCTTAGCACTGGGGCACGCTGGAGAGAGGCAGTTAACTTAACCAGATCGCAAGTCACAAAGTACCGCATCACGTTCACCCGGACAAAAGGAAAAAAAAATAGAAGCATCCCTATTAGCAAGGAACTCTATGAAGAAATTACCGCGCTGAAGGGGTTTAAATTCTTTGATGATTACTACTTCCAGTTTGCTTCTGTAATGGATAAAACTTCTATCATCCTACCACGTGGTCAACTTACTCACGTACTACGCCACACTTTTGCTGCTCACTTTATGATGTCCGGGGGAAACATACTTGCGTTACAAAAAATACTGGGACACCACGATATTAAAATGACAATGCGTTATGCTCACCTCGCCCCAGATCACCTTGAAACCGCACTAAGGTTTAACCCACTTGCCACGATGAAGAATGGCGACAAAATGGCGGCAGCGGTTGCCACTCCCTAACATTTATCACCCCTTATCACCTTTGTAACTAATTGATTATTATGTAAGCCCATGTTTTACATAGCCCATTTATATAAATGGGTTTTTTGTTGCCTGAA
>NZ_JBPNXF010000027.1:0-5305 GCF_051207495.1 Klebsiella sp. K-3
ATATTTCACATAACTCTTCTGCTTCGTTCATCACCTGCGATATGGTAGCGCCATACTTGTTTTGCCTGATGAGCCTGCATGTTTATCGTTACCGACACCTTTCACGATCAACCCTTTATTCAGCATGCCGAGTGCGGCTATCTTCGCGCTGACCCGGCGTTAAAATTTTGTCGGGTACGTTTCGCCAGGTCGCAACTACAGGACGCTCTTTTTAGCCAGTACGCCATCCCGCTCCCGCCTTCTCTTACTGGCGCCGTCGCCAAACGTAAAGCCGAATATCTGGCCGGGCGCTATTGCGCGCACTATTTGCTGCGACAATCCGGCTGCTTAGAGCCGGTGTTAATCGCCGCGGACCGCGCGCCAATTTGGCCGGCAGGCTGGCGAGGAAGCGTCTCACATAGCGAAGATATCGCCATCGCGGTGGTTAGCGCCGAGGACGACGGCCTGCATCCAGGGGTCGATATCGAGCATCTGCAACCGGGGGTCATGCTGGAAAGCGCCGATATGTTTGTCTCGAAAACGGAACAGACGCTGCTTTCCTGTTGTGGGCTGGATATGGAGTGGGCACTACTGCTGGCTTTCTCAGCCAAAGAGAGTCTGTTCAAAGCGCTATATCCGCGCGTACAGCAGATGTTTGATTTTGATGCCGCCGCCATGGTCGCTCTCGACCCGGCAAATCAGCGTTTCACGTTGCGCCTTAATAAAACCCTCAGCGACGCCTTCCCCGCAGGTAGCCAGTTCAGCGGCGAGTATTACTTCAGTGAAGGCACTGTTCTTACCTGTCTGCGCTAGCTGTTCATTTCGCCACTTCGGGATTATGATGACGCTAACTATTTGACCTGCCTACAGTGATAGATAAATGGATGTCATCGGCATCATTATGTCAGCGGGAAAATCCTCCGTCGACGTAGCGCTTTATACCTTGTTACCCATTATGGTCGTCATGCTGATCATAATGAAATATCTCGAAGTCCGCGGAATTCTCGACATCATCGTGCGCTGGCTGGCGCCGCTGCTGAAGCCCTTTGGGTTGACCGGTATGAGCGCCTTCGCGCTGATTCAGATAAATTTCGTCAGCTTTGCGGCCCCACTTGCCACGCTGGCAATTATGGATAAACGCGGCGTCTCTGACCGACAAATGGCCGCCACCCTGGCGATGGTCTTCGCCATGGGTCAGGGCAACGTTTTCTATCCCTTAACACCGTTCGGCCTGCACTGGCTGGCCGCGATCGCCATTTCTATTATCGGCGGGCTCTGCGCCGCAGCGGTCTGCTGGTACGCCACCGGACGTAAGTTATCCATTGTCGAGAGCAGCCGGGCAGAAGCGCTCCCGGAAAGCGAACAAAATAATCACGGGCTGATTGCGGTGATCAATAGCGCCGGCGCCGACGCTATCCGTCTGGCGCTTGGCGCCGTGCCGATGCTGATTTTATCGTTGACCATCGTCGGCCTGATGCAGGCGGCTGGCGTCATCGAGATGCTGCAGCGCGTACTGATGCCGCTGCTGCTATGGCTACATATCCCCGAAAACTTCGTCCTGCCCGCGCTGGTGAAATGTGTGGCGGGCGGCACCGCCTATTTCGGGGTTATCTCCGAGCTGGCGCAGCAGGGTAAAGTGACGCTCAGTCAGATTAACGCCTCCGCAGGGCTCCTCATCCAGACCTTCGACCTACCCGGCATCGGTATTTTCCTTGGCGTCAGCTCAAGATTTGTGCGTCTTTTCCGCTTCGTCGCCCCTGCCGCCCTCATCGGTATTGCGCTGCGCACGGTACTGCACATCCTATGGTTCTGAGAACGACGGCAGACGCTGATTAACCCGCTGCAGCAGGTAGGGGAAAAATGGGTTAGAGGTGGCGCGCATTAACGTATCAAGGCCGACGCTCAGCGTCGCGGTCTCGCCGCGTAGCGAAATGGTGCCAAGGCTAATACCGCTAAGGTTTTTCTCCGTCGGCTCGCGGCCATACAGCGAATCGGTGATGGGGAACGGCACCGCGATATGCGAAAGCGAGTACATATCCTGCGGCCAGGCCAGATGCAGCGCCTGCGTTCTCTCGGCAGTTTGCCCCGCCAGCGTCAAGCGCGCGACGGTATCGAGGGTGTGCGGAGTCGCATTCGTCACGATCGTCGTGGAGTACGGACGCGGCGCCGGAGGTAACAAGGTATTCACCGCCGAATAAGTCGCCGGGCGAAACAGCGCCCGCAGGTTCGCCGCCTGATTAATATCGAAAATCACCAGTTCGCTGCCGTTGTCCGGCAAATAGCGGTATAACGAATCAACCACCGCCCGGGTACTGACTGTAGAATCAATCACCGACTGAAAAGTTAACACCGGCGCGATAGAGGCTAAGCGCTGGCTCTGCGCCGCCTGGATAATCTGTTTTTGCAAGGCCTGGGTCAGCAGCCACGACTGGCGCGCTGTCTTTACCGGAAAGGAATTGTATTTATAGGGATTAAACTCCGGAACGACGTTTAGCCACGCCGCGCGCGCAAAGGCGGGAAATATCGAAGGCAGGCCAGCCAGTCCGGCGAACCGGGCAAAAGCGGTTACGCCAATCATCGGCGATAACAGTATTATCTGCTGCGGCCTGACCAGCGATTTATCGGTCAATTCATCGAGCGCATACTTCAGCGCCAGCGCGCCGCCGTTAGAATATCCCACCAGATGCAGCGGCACATCCCCACCGGCACGTCGCATCGCTTCCCGAACCGCCAGGCGGGTTGTCGCCAGCCATTGTTGCCAATCAACGCGGGTTAATGCGCCCGGCGCGGTACCGTGGCCGGGTAAGCGCGGCGCCACCGCGACAAAACCTTGCCGTTGATACTCTTCCGCCAGATAGCGCACGCTGTAGGGGGAGTCGGTTAATCCATGCAGCAACACCACCGCACCACGAGGTTTGCCGGATGGCAGTAATATAAAGGAGCGATTCCAGTCTGGCGTAAAACGTTGCGGATAGACCAGGCTGTCGCGATAGAAGCGATTTATCGGCGTTTTGTCAGCGGCAGGCAGTTGGTCGCTGACCTCACGCCGCAAATCGGCAAATATCTTATCTTCCCGTTTGAGATAGCTGGCAAAACTGGCTCGGTCGATTTCATCAGCGGTCATCTCATCCCCAGACCAGGTATGCCAGCGCTGCAATGCAGGACCACGTTCCGATTCATATATTCGTCCGATGAAAAATACCACCGCTACAATAACCGCCGCTGCCAGCGCTTTTTTCGCCAGCGAGACTATCCTTAATCCAGATTGATTCAGAAGCTTGTTAAATCGCATCAAAGCCATAGGTGGTATTTGCCTGTCCCGCTGCATCGCAGAGTTAAGATTTAACAACTTCAGCTAAACGTAAATTAAACCAATGGGTAGTTTCAGTTGTCTTTAAAGCACTAACGCGTCAATTATCATTCTGAGTGTAACAAGCCTGGGTGAAAACATGGAGTGGTGGGTCAAGAAAGTACGGAAAAATGCCTCTACAGCAACAACTTGCGTGGTTCTACAGAGTGGCCAGATCGTGGTAATTGCTGAAATCGAAAGCCGATACAGACTACAGGAAGGCGATAAGCTAACGCCTGGTCCTAATGCACTTTATTACATCAACAATAACGGCGCGGAGACATTAAGAGTGGTAAGCGCAAGTAATTTTAGCGCCGAACGCTGGGCACAGACTGCCTGACCCTGCGCGGCTAAGCTTTTATTATCAACGAGTTTGACTATTTACCCGGGCCTGTAATTTTCCTTCGCCATTTTCACGCTGTAGCATACTATCAACAGTATCAGCAGACCTGAAACAAGGAGCGAATGATGAACCAGAAGGCCGTCAGTCTGACCCCGGAGCAGGCGCTTTCCCAGTTGGAAGCGCAGTATGAAAGAGCGGTTAACGCGTTGCGTAAGGCCATTGGCGAGTACATTCACCACAATATCCTTCCTGATGAAATAGCCCGTGCTGAAGGCTTATTCGTCTATCCTCAATTGTCTGTCTCGTGGGATGGCGCCGAGCACAAAGCCTTAAAAACCCGAGCCTGGGGGCGATTCACCCATGCAGGCTGCTACACCACCACCATTACCAATCCAAAACTCTTTCGCGCTTATCTGCTGGAACAATTAACTCTGCTATATCAGGATTACGGCGCGCATATTAGCGTCGGCAATTCGCAGCACGAAATTCCCTTCCCTTACGTGATTGATGGCTCTGCGCTGACGCTGGATCGCTCGATGAGCGCCGGATTAACGCGTTATTTTCCGACCACCGAACTGTCGCAGATTGGCGATGAAACCGCCGATGGCCTGTTCCACGCCACCGAGTATTATCCGCTGTCGCATTTTGACGCCCGCCGCGTCGATTTCTCGCTGGCGCGCCTGAAGCACTACACCGGCACGCCGGTTGAGCACTTCCAGCCGTATGTCTTGTTTACCAACTACACGCGTTACGTCGATGAGTTCGTCAGCTGGGGCTGTAGCCAGATCCTCGATCCGGATAGCCCGTACATTGCCCTCTCCTGTGCGGGCGGGATTTGGATCACCGCCGACACTGAGGCCCCGGAAGAGGCGATTTCCGATCTGGCGTGGAAAAAGCACCAGATGCCGGCCTGGCACCTGATCACTAACGACGGTCAGGGTATTACGTTGATCAACATCGGCGTCGGCCCGGCCAATGCCAAAAATATTTGCGATCATCTCGCGGTGCTGCGCCCTGACGTCTGGCTGATGATTGGCCACTGTGGCGGCCTGCGTGAGAGCCAGTCGATAGGCGACTATGTACTGGCGCATGCCTATTTACGTGACGACCACGTGCTGGATGCGGTGCTACCGCCGGATATTCCCATCCCGAGTATCGCCGAAGTACAGCGTGCGCTGTATGACGCCACTAAACAGGTTAGCGGCATGCCGGGCGAAGAGGTCAAACAGCGTCTGCGTACCGGTACGGTGGTGACCACCGATGACCGCAACTGGGAATTGCGTTATTCCGCCTCGGCGTTGCGCTTTAACCTCAGCCGTGCGGTGGCCATCGATATGGAAAGCGCCACTATTGCCGCACAGGGCTATCGTTTCCGCGTACCTTACGGCACGCTGCTGTGCGTCTCCGATAAACCGCTGCACGGTGAAATCAAGCTGCCGGGACAAGCGAACCGCTTCTATGAAGGGGCGATTTCCGAGCATCTGCAGATAGGGATCCGCGCCATCGATCTGCTGCGCGCCGAGGGCGACCACATGCACTCCCGCAAGCTGCGTACCTTCAACGAACCACCGTTCCGTTAATCCCGGGCAAGCCCTGCGCGCTATTTGCGTAGGGCAAAATTGTACGGATACAGA
>NZ_JBPNXF010000028.1:0-4273 GCF_051207495.1 Klebsiella sp. K-3
AGTGATTGCAGCGGTCAGCGTTGTTTTACCATGGTCAACGTGGCCGATAGTACCGACGTTAACGTGCGGTTTTGTACGTTCAAACTTTTCTTTAGACATCGATTGTCCCTCTAAGACACGGATAAATCGGTGATATCACCACATCAACCAGGCAACATGCCCGACTTGTTGAATGCAATAAACAGAGAGAAACAGGGAAGGAGAGATAAAGAAGTGGTGCTGATACCCAGAGTCGAACTGGGGACCTCACCCTTACCAAGGGTGCGCTCTACCAACTGAGCCATATCAGCACGTCTGGAGCGGGCAGCGGGAATCGAACCCGCATCATCAGCTTGGAAGGCTGAGGTAATAGCCATTATACGATGCCCGCATCCTGAAACTCGGCTACCCAGTTCTTTCTGTAACAAAAAAGAGATTGCTCTCTTTAATGTTGAGCTGATTAGTTTACCCAACCAACTCCGGCTACGCAAAGCGTCGCCCGAAAGTGGTGGTGGGGGAAGGATTCGAACCTTCGAAGTCGATGACGGCAGATTTACAGTCTGCTCCCTTTGGCCGCTCGGGAACCCCACCCAAATTGTTATGGTGCCGACTACCGGAATCGAACTGGTGACCTACTGATTACAAGTCAGTTGCTCTACCTACTGAGCTAAGTCGGCATCAAGTAGCGCGCATTCTAGGGAGACCTGCGAGTTCATGCAACTAAAAATTTGCATAAAACGTTCTCTTGCTCACATTTTGTGCTCTTACGCGAAAAAACGGTGTAATTTCAAACAATGGAGTGCAAAAAAAGCGCATTCCTTAATGCAGAATTTGTTTCGCTGCGCCTGTCAGATACAAGAGTGACGGTTTTTTCACCTGGGAATCCTGGTGGCAGGCGCGATCGCTAACCTGCAAAGATAGCAGACTCGCTTTCTCCCCTCTTTCTACTTATTCATCACTTGTGATGCTGCTATGAGAAAGCGCCCTTCGATGAGTTTTTTTCTTATTATTCCCGGCATTCTGGTGTTACCCTCCTGCCCATTGTCCTGATTAACTAGTGTGAAGCATCACCGCTACCTCTTTTTCGGTGATAGTAAGAACATGCTTATGAGCAAAAAAGAGCAGACGTTAATGACACCCTATCTACAATTTAACCGCAACCAATGGGCTGCACTTCGTGATTCCGTTCCGATGACGCTGACAGAGGAAGAAATCGCGCGGTTAAAAGGCATCAACGAAGATCTTTCGCTGGAAGAAGTCGCCGAGATCTATTTGCCGCTGTCACGTTTGCTCAATTTCTATATCAGTTCCAACCTCCGTCGCCAGGCGGTGCTTGAGCAATTCCTTGGTACCAACGGCCAGCGTATCCCTTACATCATCAGTATTGCAGGTAGCGTAGCGGTGGGTAAAAGTACAACAGCGCGTGTTTTACAGGCGCTGCTTAGCCGCTGGCCGGAACATCGTCATGTTGAACTGATAACTACCGATGGCTTCTTACATCCTAACTCGGTGTTAAAAGAACGCGGCTTGATGAAGAAAAAGGGCTTCCCGCAGTCCTATGATATGCATCGGTTGGTGAAGTTTGTTTCTGACCTGAAATCTGGCGTACCAAATGCCACCGCGCCTGTCTATTCCCATCTGATTTATGATGTTATTCCTGATGGCGATAAAACCGTTGCTCAACCGGATATTCTTATTCTGGAAGGTTTGAACGTTCTGCAAAGCGGGATGGATTATCCGCACGATCCGCATCATGTATTTGTCTCTGACTTTGTCGACTTCTCTATTTATGTCGATGCGCCGGAAGACTTATTAAAGAACTGGTATATCAATCGCTTCCTGAAATTCCGTGAAGGTGCTTTTACCGATCCGGATTCTTATTTCCATAATTACGCCAAACTCTCAAAAGACGAAGCGGTCAATATTGCCACTTCATTATGGAATGAGATCAACCTACTGAACTTAAAAGAAAATATATTACCAACCAGAGAGCGGGCCAGCTTGATAATGACCAAAAGTGCAAATCATTCGGTCGATCAAGTTCGCCTACGGAAATAAAAAAGGGAGCGCAAGCTCCCTTCTGTTTATTCAGCGCTACGCAGCGATATCTCGCCTCCGACCCAAGGTTTAATTACCCCGTCCTGCTCGAGTAATAATGCCCCTTGCGCATCAATTCCGCGAGAAATACCAAATATTTCCTTATCGCCAATAATTAGCTTCACTGGCCGATTGATAAAGTTGTCCAGTTTTTCCCAGCGTGGCAGATAAGGTGTTAAACCTTCCTGTTCGAATAGCTGCAAACCGGTACGTAACGCTTTCACCAGACGCGCCGTCAGGGTGTTACGGTCAATGAAGACTCCCGCCTCCTGAAGGCTGATCCACCCCTGATTGACAACATCAGACTCAACCCGGCGCATCACGAGGTTGATACCAGCACCGCTGACGATCTGCGCGGCATCACCGGTTTTACCTGTCAGTTCTACCAGGATACCGGACAACTTGCGGTCCTGCAGATAAATATCATTCGGCCATTTGACCCGAACGTTATCCGCCCCCAGGCTCTGCAGTACTTCTGCAATCACAATACCGATGACCAGGCTCAAACCAATCGCAGCGGCAGGGCCTTGTTCCAGACGCCAGTACATGGAGAGATAAAGATTGGCCCCAAACGGTGAGAACCACTTACGCCCGCGGCGACCGCGACCAGCCTGCTGATATTCAGCGACACAAGCATCACCTGACTCCAGTTCGTCCAGCCGATCCAGCAAATACTGGTTGGTGGAATCAATCACCGGCAGCACGGTAATACGACCTTGTTTAATCTGCCCGGCAATCTTTTGCTCATCCAGTAATTCGATCGGCTCAGGGAGGCTATAGCCCTTCCCTGGTACGGTAAATACATCAACACCCCAGTCGCGGAGCGTCTGCATATGTTTGTTAATTGCCGCGCGGCTCATTCCCAGGCGTTCGCCGAGTTGTTCACCAGAGTGAAACTCGCCATCCGCCAGAATAGAGATAAGCGTCAGGGGTACGGTATTGTCTTTCATGCAATCACCTCTTCCGCATTCACTTCACCCTGCTCTCCGATGAAGCGCACTTCAGGCTGGAGCCAAACGTTAAATTTCTCGCCCACCTGCTGGCGGACATAGTGTGCCAACCCAACGACATCATCGCTGGTCGCCTGGTTTTCGTTGATCAGTACCAGCGCCTGCTGGCGGTGAACGGCAGCCCCACCGATCGTTTTACCTTTTAGCTGACACTGGTCGATAAGCCAACCGGCCGCCAGCTTAATGCTGCCGTCAGCCTGTGGATAATGTGGCGCATTAGGGAATGCTGCCAGCAACGCCTGGGCGACCTGAGTACTGACGACCGGGTTTTTAAAGAAGCTTCCGGCATTACCATTTACTTTCGGATCCGGTAACTTGGTCATACGCATATGGCAAACCGCATCAAATACCTGGCGCGGGGTAACAGTTTGCGGATCGAGACGGGTTAAATCACCGTAGGTCAGGACAGGCTGCCACGCTTTTTTCAGCCATAGCCCAACAGCCACTATCGCGTAACGATCCTGATATTCATGTTTGAAAATACTGTCGCGATAGCCGAAACGACACTCTGCGGCAGAGAGGCGCTGCTTGCGACCCGTCTCAAGTTCGATACAGTCTACGTATTCACATACTCGCTGTAGCTCGACGCCATAGGCACCAATATTTTGAATTGGCGACGACCCTGCGCAGCCAGGAATTAAGGCCAGGTTTTCCAGCCCAGGCATTCCATTTTCCAGCGTAAATTGCACCAGTTGATGCCAGTTTTCACCGGCGCCAACGTGCAAACGCCAGGCTTCAGACGTTTCGCTTACCTCGATCCCCATGATGCGGTTGATGATCACCGTGCCGGAATAGTCTTTCAGGAACAGAACGTTGCTTCCTTCTCCAAGGATCAGACAAGGTTGGTGTTCTGCAGCGGCGGCTTGCCAGGCAGCCAGCAACTGTTGTTCATTTTCAGCAAGTACAATTGCTTTGGCAGAATGGCTAATGCCAAAGGTATTCCAGGGTTTGAGGGAGAGGTTCATAGTGGCTTCCTGATGCAAAATCTGCATTAGTTTACCGTATATAGCGAGGGAAGGCTTGCCTGAATAATATCGGTTCAGGGCCGGATTCTAGTCATCATGGGCGTTAATGAATGGCGGCGCAGACCGGGGAAGGATCGGTAGCCCCGGTAAGCGCAGCGCCACCGGGGGGATAGACGCCACACAGCAAAAAACCCCGCACCTTTCGGTACGGGGTTCTTCTTG
>NZ_JBPNXF010000029.1:0-2222 GCF_051207495.1 Klebsiella sp. K-3
ACGTTAGAACATCAAACATTAAAGGGTGGTATTTCAAGGTTGGCTCCACGCAGACTGGCGTCCACGCTTCAAAGCCTCCCACCTATCCTACACATCAAGGCTCAATGTTCAGTGTCAAGCTATAGTAAAGGTTCACGGGGTCTTTCCGTCTTGCCGCGGGTACACTGCATCTTCACAGCGAGTTCAATTTCACTGAGTCTCGGGTGGAGACAGCCTGGCCATCATTACGCCATTCGTGCAGGTCGGAACTTACCCGACAAGGAATTTCGCTACCTTAGGACCGTTATAGTTACGGCCGCCGTTTACCGGGGCTTCGATCAAGAGCTTCTCCTTACGGATAACCCCATCAATTAACCTTCCGGCACCGGGCAGGCGTCACACCGTATACGTCCACTTTCGTGTTTGCACAGTGCTGTGTTTTTAATAAACAGTTGCAGCCAGCTGGTATCTTCGACTGATTTCAGCTCCACCCGCAGGGGCTTCACCTACATATCAGCGTGCCTTCTCCCGAAGTTACGGCACCATTTTGCCTAGTTCCTTCACCCGAGTTCTCTCAAGCGCCTTGGTATTCTCTACCTGACCACCTGTGTCGGTTTGGGGTACGATTTAATGTTACCTGATGCTTAGAGGCTTTTCCTGGAAGCAGGGCATTTGTTACTTCAGCACCGTAGTGCCTCGTCATCACACCTCAGCGTTAAAAAGGTACCGGATTTACCTGGAACCTCCGCCTACATGCTTAAACCGGGACAACCGTCGCCCGGCTAACATAGCCTTCTCCGTCCCCCCTTCGCAGTAACACCAAGTACAGGAATATTAACCTGTTTCCCATCGACTACGCCTTTCGGCCTCGCCTTAGGGGTCGACTCACCCTGCCCCGATTAACGTTGGACAGGAACCCTTGGTCTTCCGGCGTGCGGGCTTTTCACCCGCATTATCGTTACTTATGTCAGCATTCGCACTTCTGATACCTCCAGCAACCCTCACAGGCCACCTTCGCAGGCTTACAGAACGCTCCCCTACCCAACAACACATAGTGTCGCTGCCGCAGCTTCGGTGCACAGTTTAGCCCCGTTACATCTTCCGCGCAGGCCGACTCGACCAGTGAGCTATTACGCTTTCTTTAAATGATGGCTGCTTCTAAGCCAACATCCTGGCTGTCTGTGCCTTCCCACATCGTTTCCCACTTAACTGTGACTTTGGGACCTTAGCTGGCGGTCTGGGTTGTTTCCCTCTTCACGACGGACGTTAGCACCCGCCGTGTGTCTCCCGTGATAACATTCTTCGGTATTCGTAGTTTGCATCGGGTTGGTAAGTCGGGATGACCCCCTAGCCGAAACAGTGCTCTACCCCCGAAGATGAATTCACGAGGCGCTACCTAAATAGCTTTCGGGGAGAACCAGCTATCTCCCGGTTTGATTGGCCTTTCACCCCCAGCCACAAGTCATCCGCTAATTTTTCAACATTAGTCGGTTCGGTCCTCCAGTTAGTGTTACCCAACCTTCAACCTGCCCATGGCTAGATCACCGGGTTTCGGGTCTATACCCTGCAACTTAACGCCCAGTTAAGACTCGGTTTCCCTGCGGCTCCCCTATACGGTTAACCTTGCTACAGAATATAAGTCGCTGACCCATTATACAAAAGGTACGCAGTCACACCCCAAAGGGTGCTCCCACTGCTTGTACGTACACGGTTTCAGGTTCTTTTTCACTCCCCTCGCCGGGGTTCTTTTCGCCTTTCCCTCACGGTACTGGTTCACTATCGGTCAGTCAGGAGTATTTAGCCTTGGAGGATGGTCCCCCCATATTCAGACAGGATACCACGTGTCCCGCCCTACTCTTCGAGTTCACAACCTGTGCATTTTGGTGTACGGGACTATCACCCTGTACCGTCGGACTTTCCAGACCGTTCCACTAACACACAAGCTGATTCAGACTCTGGGCTGCTCCCCGTTCGCTCGCCGCTACTGGGGGAATCTCGGTTGATTTCTTTTCCTCGGGGTACTTAGATGTTTCAGTTCCCCCGGTTCGCCTCGTTAACCTATGTATTCAGTTAACGATAGTGCAACGAATTGCACTGGGTTTCCCCATTCGGACATCGCCGGCTATAACGGTTCATATCACCTTACCGACGCTTTTCGCAGATTAGCACGTCCTTCATCGCCTCTGACTGCCAGGGCATCCACCGTGTACGCTTAGTCGCTTAACCTCACAACCCGAAGATGT
>NZ_JBPNXF010000030.1:0-1635 GCF_051207495.1 Klebsiella sp. K-3
CACTACAAAGGCAGGTTCTTTAAGGTAAGGAGGTGATCCAACCGCAGGTTCCCCTACGGTTACCTTGTTACGACTTCACCCCAGTCATGAATCACAAAGTGGTAAGCGCCCTCCCGAAGGTTAAGCTACCTACTTCTTTTGCAACCCACTCCCATGGTGTGACGGGCGGTGTGTACAAGGCCCGGGAACGTATTCACCGTAGCATTCTGATCTACGATTACTAGCGATTCCGACTTCATGGAGTCGAGTTGCAGACTCCAATCCGGACTACGACATACTTTATGAGGTCCGCTTGCTCTCGCGAGGTCGCTTCTCTTTGTATATGCCATTGTAGCACGTGTGTAGCCCTACTCGTAAGGGCCATGATGACTTGACGTCATCCCCACCTTCCTCCAGTTTATCACTGGCAGTCTCCTTTGAGTTCCCGGCCGAACCGCTGGCAACAAAGGATAAGGGTTGCGCTCGTTGCGGGACTTAACCCAACATTTCAC
The DNA here is from genome assembly GCF_051207495.1 of Klebsiella sp. K-3. Taxonomy (NCBI): domain Bacteria; kingdom Pseudomonadati; phylum Pseudomonadota; class Gammaproteobacteria; order Enterobacterales; family Enterobacteriaceae; genus Klebsiella; species Klebsiella sp. K-3. The sequence continues at coordinate 492 of NZ_JBPNXF010000030.1, forward strand.
AACACGAGCTGACGACAGCCATGCAGCACCTGTCTCAGAGTTCCCGAAGGCACCAAAGCATCTCTGCTAAGTTCTCTGGATGTCAAGAGTAGGTAAGGTTCTTCGCGTTGCATCGAATTAAACCACATGCTCCACCGCTTGTGCGGGCCCCCGTCAATTCATTTGAGTTTTAACCTTGCGGCCGTACTCCCCAGGCGGTCGACTTAACGCGTTAGCTCCGGAAGCCACGCCTCAAGGGCACAACCTCCAAGTCGACATCGTTTACGGCGTGGACTACCAGGGTATCTAATCCTGTTTGCTCCCCACGCTTTCGCACCTGAGCGTCAGTCTTTGTCCAGGGGGCCGCCTTCGCCACCGGTATTCCTCCAGATCTCTACGCATTTCACCGCTACACCTGGAATTCTACCCCCCTCTACAAGACTCTAGCCTGCCAGTTTCGAATGCAGTTCCCAGGTTGAGCCCGGGGATTTCACATCCGACTTGACAGACCGCCTGCGTGCGCTTTACGCCCAGTAATTCCGATTAACGCTTGCACCCTCCGTATTACCGCGGCTGCTGGCACGGAGTTAGCCGGTGCTTCTTCTGCGAGTAACGTCAATCACCAAGGTTATTAACCTTAATGCCTTCCTCCTCGCTGAAAGTACTTTACAACCCGAAGGCCTTCTTCATACACGCGGCATGGCTGCATCAGGCTTGCGCCCATTGTGCAATATTCCCCACTGCTGCCTCCCGTAGGAGTCTGGACCGTGTCTCAGTTCCAGTGTGGCTGGTCATCCTCTCAGACCAGCTAGGGATCGTCGCCTAGGTGAGCCATTACCCCACCTACTAGCTAATCCCATCTGGGCACATCTGATGGCATGAGGCCCGAAGGTCCCCCACTTTGGTCTTGCGACGTTATGCGGTATTAGCTACCGTTTCCAGTAGTTATCCCCCTCCATCAGGCAGTTTCCCAGACATTACTCACCCGTCCGCCGCTCGTCACCCGAGAGCAAGCTCTCTGTGCTACCGCTCGACTTGCATGTGTTAGGCCTGCCGCCAGCGTTCAATCTGAGCCATGATCAAACTCTTCAATTTAAGTTTGATGCTCGTGAATTAAACTTCGTAATGAATTACGTATGTTCACTCAGAGACTTGGTATTCATTT
>NZ_JBPNXF010000031.1:0-1241 GCF_051207495.1 Klebsiella sp. K-3
ACCTGCTCTACCGGCTGGTGAGTCGGGCCATCTTCGCCCAGACCGATGGAGTCATGGGTGTAGACCATCACCTGACGCTGTTTCATCAGCGCCGCCATACGTACCGCGTTACGCGCATACTCGACGAACATCAGGAAGGTAGAGGTGTACGGCAGGAAACCGCCGTGCAGCGCGATACCGTTGGCAATCGCGGTCATACCGAATTCACGTACGCCGTAATGGATGTAGTTACCGGCGGTGTCTTCGTTGATCGGCTTAGAGCCGGACCACAGAGTCAGGTTGGACGGCGCCAGGTCAGCAGAACCGCCGAGGAATTCCGGCAGCAGCGGGCCAAACGCTTCAATGGCGTTCTGCGATGCTTTACGGCTGGCGATCTTCGCCGGGTTCGCCTGCAGCTTAGCGATGAACTCGTTAGCTTTCGCGTCGAAGTCAGACGGCATTTCGCCTTTCATACGACGGGTGAATTCGGCTGCTTCCTGCGGGAAGGCTTTGGCGTAGGCGGCAAACTTCTCATTCCACGCGGCTTCTTTCGCCTGGCCGGCTTCTTTCGCATCCCACTGCGCATAGATGTCAGACGGGATTTCAAACGGAGCGTATTTCCAGCCCAGCGCTTCGCGGGTCAGTGCGATTTCCGCGTCGCCCAGCGGCGCGCCGTGGGAATCATGGGTGCCTGCTTTGTTCGGCGAACCGAAGCCGATGATGGTTTTGCACATCAGCAGGGACGGTTTGTCGGTGACCGCGCGCGCTTCTTCTACCGCGCGTTTGATGGCGTCAGCGTCGTGACCGTCAACGCCGCGCACCACGTGCCAGCCGTAGGCTTCAAAGCGTTTCGCGGTATCGTCGGTGAACCAGCCTTCAACGTGGCCATCGATGGAGATGCCGTTGTCATCATAGAACGCCACCAGTTTACCCAGTTTCAGGGTACCAGCCAGGGAGCACACTTCGTGAGAAATGCCTTCCATCATGCAGCCGTCGCCCATGAAGGCGTAGGTGAAGTGATCAACGATGTCGTGCCCTGGACGGTTAAACTGCGCCGCCAGCGTTTTTTCCGCGATAGCCATACCGACTGCGTTAGCGATACCCTGACCCAGCGGGCCGGTGGTGGTTTCCACGCCTGCGGTGTAGCCGACTTCCGGGTGGCCCGGAGTCTTAGAGTGCAGCTGACGGAAGTTTTTCAGTTCTTCAATCGGCAGATCATAACCGGTGAGGTGCAGCAGGCTGTAAATCAGCATGGAGCCGTG
>NZ_JBPNXF010000032.1:0-1134 GCF_051207495.1 Klebsiella sp. K-3
CACCACGCCGATGGTGCTGAAGTGCGGCAGCAGCACCACCGCAATTGCCGGCGCGAGGAAGTTCGACAGCCCGGCCGACAGGTTATAGACCGAAATCGCCGCCCCTTTATGATTTGGCTCCAGCGCCGGGAATACCGCCGCCATCGGCACAAACGCCGCGACGAAAATCCCCAGCGCAATCGCCGGCACCAGCGCCATAGCGAAGTTATGGCCGAAGTGCTGCGGCAGGTAGTAAAACGCCAGGCTCGACAGCGCCATGCCGATGCAGCCGAACCAGCGCACCACTTTCATCCAGCCCATTTTCTCCGCCACAATCCCCCAGAAGACGTTGGAGAAGATGGTGGTGAAGAAGAACGCCGCCCACACCTGCAGCCATTCGGAAGTGGTGAAACCGAGTTCATCGACAAACATCATCGGCATGACCACCGCGAAGCCGAACAGCGACAGGGTGTTGATAATGCGCACGATGCTGGAGAGCATAATGCTGCGGTTGGTGTAGATAAGGGTCACCGCGCGCCCCAGCTCGGAGAACTTCTCGCGGGTGGTGAGATTCTGCATATGGCGCGGGGTTTCGGTGTTACGCAGCGCCGCCAGGGCAATCAGCCCGCCGGTGACACAGAACGCCAGCGCCAGCCACAGGGTGCCCATCTCGCCAATGTGCGGGATGGTGAAGCTCGGGATATAGCTGCCGAACACGCCGATACCGACGGAGTAGACCGCCCAGAACCAGCCCAGGGCCGAGCTGGAGCTGTCGCTGCGGACGTTATGGATAATGGCGACGATAAACGAGTAGAGAAACAGCGGATAGGCCAGGCCGCGGATGCCGTAAAACAGCAGGATTAAGGCGTAGTTGGCGCGACCGAGGCCGAAGACGAGGAACAGGACGTGGAACACGCACCACAGCACGAAACCGATAAACATGGTTTTACGCGGGGTGATAATTTCCGCGACCACGCCGGAAACCCAGGCCGAGAGGGCGGCGGCGAGGCCGTAGAGGGTGAAGGCGAAAGAGGCCTGCGCCGGGCTGAAGCCCAGTTCTTTGATGTAGTGCGAGAGGAAGGCGAGTTCAAAGCCGTCGCCGGTCATAAACACGGCGATGGCGACGTATCCCCAGATAAGATTCAGCGGCAGACC
>NZ_JBPNXF010000033.1:0-1064 GCF_051207495.1 Klebsiella sp. K-3
ACGCCCGCGCCAACGGTACGGCCGCCTTCACGGATTGCGAAACGCAGACCGTCGTCCATCGCGATCGGGTGGATCAGGGTAACAACCATTTTGATGTTGTCGCCCGGCATTACCATCTCTACGCCTTCCGGCAGTTCGATGGTACCAGTCACGTCAGTAGTACGGAAGTAGAACTGCGGACGGTAGCCTTTGAAGAACGGAGTATGACGGCCGCCTTCGTCTTTGGACAGGATGTACACTTCAGATTCGAACTTGGTGTGCGGCTTGATGCTGCCCGGCTTAGCCAGTACCTGACCACGTTCGATTTCTTCACGTTTGATACCACGCAGCAGAACACCTACGTTCTCACCAGCACGGCCTTCGTCCAGCAGTTTGCGGAACATTTCAACGCCAGTACAGGTGGTTTTCGCGGTTTCTTTGATACCAACGATTTCAACTTCTTCACCAACTTTGATGATACCGCGCTCTACACGACCGGTAACAACGGTACCACGACCGGAGATGGAGAATACGTCTTCGATCGGCAGCAGGAACGGCTTGTCAATCGCACGCTCTGGTTCTGGGATGTAAGAATCCAGGAAGCCAGCCAGTTCGATGATTTTCGCTTCCCACTCTGCGTCGCCTTCCAGCGCTTTCAGAGCAGAACCACGAACGATCGGAGTGTCGTCGCCCGGGAAATCGTACTGAGACAGCAGTTCACGAACTTCCATCTCAACCAGTTCCAGCAGCTCTTCGTCATCAACCATGTCGCATTTGTTCAGGAACACGATGATGTACGGAACGCCTACCTGACGACCCAGCAGGATGTGCTCACGAGTCTGCGGCATCGGGCCGTCAGTCGCAGCAACAACCAGGATCGCGCCATCCATCTGAGCAGCACCGGTGATCATGTTTTTAACATAGTCGGCGTGGCCCGGGCAGTCTACGTGTGCGTAGTGGCGAGTCGGGGTGTCATATTCAACGTGGGAAGTGTTGATGGTGATACCACGAGCTTTTTCTTCCGGCGCGTTATCGATCTGGTCGAATGCGCGAGCAGCACCGCCGTAGGTTTTAGCCAGTACGGT
>NZ_JBPNXF010000034.1:0-1019 GCF_051207495.1 Klebsiella sp. K-3
AATAAATCTCTTTAATTTTAATATGTTAACCACGCCTTCAAATGCTTATGGCGACAAAATGGCGACGCGTTTTGCTGTGATGTAATTTCTGCCTTGAAAGATTGTTAAAGCAGTCGATATCATTCCTATGTTTTTTATAAGGAAATGATAATGGCTCTAACTAAATGTAAAGAATGCAAAAAAGAAGTATCCACATCTGCGAAGACCTGCCCACATTGCGGAGTGAAAGATCCCGGATTTGGGGCAAAGCAAAAGCTCGGTGGGTGTCTCGGCCTAATTATTATCATGGCTGTAATAATGTACTTCGTGGGTGGCAGCGATGATAGCAAGCAAGCAACCGCACCAAAAACATGCTCTAACACGGATACCCAATGCAACTATGACCAGAATTTGGTTGAAGCAGTCACCAAATGCAAACCACTGATCGAGCGTTCCGCTAAATATGAATATGAATGGACTGACGGATTTTTAGACACCATCTTTTCACATGCGCGCATCGATTCAAAAAAGAACGAGTTAACCTATATTGGCGACAAGGTAAAATTCACCAATGGCTTCAACGCTAAAATGAACATGACCTATGCCTGCACAATCGACCTGAAAACAAAAGACGTGGTTAACGTTAGAGTTTCAGAGGGCAAATTGTAACGTAGTACTTTTCAGTTTCTTAAATACAGGTATGTCCCCTGCAGCCCGCATAAGTCCTGGAATCGCGGGCTTTTCTTTAGTGGGCTTTTCGCCTCCGCTTGATCTTCTCAAACTGACACAAAATACATTTTATATTTATTTTTCAGTTGGTTATGTTTTTACGTAGTTCCCCAGTAGATCCTTGAAACTGAAAAACACTGAAATTATTTTCAATCTTTTCAGTTTTGGATTTCCGCAAAGCCGCCAGCACTGGCGCGGCCTAGCGGTTTGGTTTGTAGAAAAATAAAACTGAAAATTTTTTATGATCCAGAAACCGCAGGCGGGTGCGGTGTAGCGCCGTTTTCGTCACGGAAAGATTTATTTTGTCAGGC
>NZ_JBPNXF010000035.1:0-711 GCF_051207495.1 Klebsiella sp. K-3
GCCAAAACATCTTCGGCGTTGTAAGGTTAAGCCTCACGGTTCATTAGTATCGGTTAGCTCAACGTATCGCTACGCTTACACACCCGACCTATCAACGTCATCGTCTTTAACGTTCCTTCAGGAGACTTAAAGTCTCAGGGAGAACTCATCTTGGGGCAAGTTTCGTGCTTAGATGCTTTCAGCACTTATCTCTTCCGCATTTAGCTACCGGGCAATGCCATTGGCATGACAACCCGAACACCAGTGATGCGTCCACTCCGGTCCTCTCGTACTAGGAGCAGCCCCCCTCAATTCTCCAGCGCCCACGGCAGATAGGGACCGAACTGTCTCACGACGTTCTAAACCCAGCTCGCGTACCACTTTAAATGGCGAACAGCCATACCCTTGGGACCTACTTCAGCCCCAGGATGTGATGAGCCGACATCGAGGTGCCAAACACCGCCGTCGATATGAACTCTTGGGCGGTATCAGCCTGTTATCCCCGGAGTACCTTTTATCCGTTGAGCGATGGCCCTTCCATTCAGAACCACCGGATCACTATGACCTGCTTTCGCACCTGCTCGCGCCGTCACGCTCGCAGTCAAGCTAGCTTATGCCATTGCACTAACCTCCTGATGTCCGACCAGGATTAGCTAACCTTCGTGCTCCTCCGTTACTCTTTGGGAGGAGACCGCCCCAGTCAAACTACCCACCAGACACTGTCCGCAACCC
>NZ_JBPNXF010000036.1:0-701 GCF_051207495.1 Klebsiella sp. K-3
ATGTTAACGGCTACTTATGTGGTAGCAGCAGTGGGTAATGCCCGACAATTCAGCACTGCAAAGCAGTTCGCTTCATGGCTGGGGCTGACACCAAAGGAACATTCCAGCGGCGGGAAACAGCAACTGGGAGGGATCAGTAAACGTGGAGATGGATATTTCCGATACCTGCTGGTTCACGGCGCACGCGCACTTACCGCCTGGGTCAACCGGAACGGCGCGGTTGAGAAGAATGCCTGGCTTCAGGGACTACTTGAGCGGAAGCACTACAATGTAGCTGTTGTCGCCATGGCGGCAAAAACTGCGAGGATCATGTGGTCAATGTTGACACACAATACTGAATATCAGCCTCGTCAGCTCGCCTGACACAAGGTCAGTCAATCTGACGAGGTGCTGAAAAAGAGTTAACGTCCTGGTAGGTGCAGGTGACTTCAGAAGATGGCAAAACAGGTAAGACCGCAGGCAGGATACACCGAGAGGTAGCAAGGGCAAGTCAGCTCGCACAGGATGATTGGTACCTGCCTGGCGGATTTCATCATGGTTCGGGATAAAGAAATCCCATCAGAAACCGGATATATGGCTGCACCTACCCGTTTTATTACTGAACTGAAGAAAGCATTGCATTCCGGGAGCGTCCATATACGCTGCCTCGGCCCGACCCGAAGCCTGCCGGGATAAGTCGAAGGTACCACGAAGTGGCGATT
>NZ_JBPNXF010000037.1:0-698 GCF_051207495.1 Klebsiella sp. K-3
GCGCCCATGTCGCAGGCGCCCTGGACGTTGTTCTGCCCGCGTACCGGGTTGACGCCGACGCTTGGCTTGCCGAGGTTGCCGGTGAGGATCGCGAGGCTGGTCAGCGAGCGCACGGTCTCCACGCCCTGGTAGAACTGGGTGACGCCCATGCCCCACAGGATGGCGGCGGATTTGGCGCTGGCGTACATCCGGGCGCAGGCGCGGATCTCCTGAGCGCTGACGCCGGTTATCTCTTCCACCGACTCCGGCGTGTAGCCTTCGACGATTTTGCGATACTCCTCGAAGCCTTCGGAACGGCTGGCAACGAAGGATTTATCGTACAGATCCTCTTCAATAATGACGTGGCCAATGGCGTTGAGCAGCGCGATATTCGAGCCGTTCTTCAGCGCGATGTGCATGTCGGCGATGCGCGCGGTTTCAATTTTGCGCGGGTCGCAGACGATGATTTTCGCCCCGTTGCGTTTGGCGTTAATGACGTGATTCGCCACGATAGGGTGGGAATCCGCCGGGTTGTAACCGAAGATAAACACCAGATCGGTGTTATCAATCTCCGTGATGGCATTACTCATGGCGCCGTTACCGACCGACTGGTGCAGACCTGCAACCGAAGGGCCGTGTCAGACGCGAGCGCAGCAGTCGACGTTATTGGTGCCAATAACGGCGCGCGCGAATTTTTGCATCACGTAGTTGGTTTCATT
>NZ_JBPNXF010000038.1:0-639 GCF_051207495.1 Klebsiella sp. K-3
CAGCCCGCATGGATGCGGGCTGAGGGCCGTGTTTTGCACGGATAATGAGATGGACGCTCCAGATTTTACGGTATCAAAGTACCAGACTGGATCGTTGCAATACGTCCTAAAAAATGAGGAGCGTCCACATGAAAGTATCAACTCTTGGTATCGACCTGGCAAAGAACGTTTTTCAGCTTCATGGCGTCGATCACGAAGGTCATACTATTTTGCGTAAAAAGCTCACCCGGGCTAAGTTTGTTCAGTTTGTTATTCAACTGGAGCCTTGTCTGATTGGCATGGAAGCCTGCTCATCCAGTCATCATTTCGCGCGATTATTCACCCGCTATGGTCATAAGGTAAAACTCATCCCTCCCCAGTATGTAAAGCCCTATGTGAAAACGAACAAGACGGATGCAGCTGACGCTGAAGCTATCTGCGAAGCGGTAACCCGCCCGAATATGCGTTTTGTACAGATAAAAACCGAAGAGCAGCAGGCCGTTTTAGCGTTACACACTGAACGGGGAATACTTATCCGTGAGCGGATCGCCTGTTCCAATAGTTTAAGAGCCACACTTGCTGAGTTTGGTATTACGATTGCGGCCGGACAAAGCCATTTAACCCATGAACTGCCAGCCATTCTGGAGGACGACGAAAATG
>NZ_JBPNXF010000039.1:0-492 GCF_051207495.1 Klebsiella sp. K-3
CACCTGGCCGCCGGTAACATAGAAGCGCAGCATCGGGCGGAACTCCGGCCCCATGCCGATGGCGATGTTCTGCGACAGCGTCAGCTTCCAGCCGTGGTTATCCCCGCCCTGGTCGTAGTCAACGCGCTGGTAGCCCGCTTCCAGCCAGGTCGAGTGCACATCGTTCCAGAAGTACATCGGCCGGACGATCGCACCGTAGTTTTTACGGTTGTCGGTATTGTCCTTGCCGTTGTCGTAGTCGTGGAAGGCCAGCAGATATTCGATCTGCGCCTGCTGGGTGAATTTATGGCTGCCCTCAAAGCTGGCGTAGACCGTGGTCAGGTCGTCGGTTTTGTTGTAGACGCTGTTATCCGAGTTGTCGGAGTAGCGCAGGATCACCTTATTCACCCCGCTGTCGTTGGTGTGGCTCAGCACCAGCCCGCCCTGCCAGGCATCGAGGCGCGCGTCGCTGTCCACCGCTTTTGAGTCAAAGCCATAGTTGGCATATACCTC
>NZ_JBPNXF010000040.1:0-389 GCF_051207495.1 Klebsiella sp. K-3
ACGCGGGCAGAAACGGCTTTCGGCAGTACGGATTCACGATAGGCCGCATCCTGCTTGTCGAACGCGTCGGTGGACGGCATGGAGACCACGCGCGCCTTCACGCCTTCGGCGGTCAGTTTGTCCCACGCGGCAACCGCCAGTTCCACTTCTGAACCGGTGGCGATGAAGATCAGTTCCGGCTGGCCGGCGCAATCTTTCAGCACATAACCGCCGCGGGCCACATTTGCCAGCTGCTCTTCGGTACGCTCCTGCTGCGCCAGGTTCTGACGGGAGAGGATCAGCGCGGTCGGGCCGTCCTGACGCTCTACGCCATATTTCCACGCAATCGCGGATTCAACCTGGTCACACGGACGCCAGGTGGACATGTTCGGCGTGACGCGCAGGGAAGC
>NZ_JBPNXF010000041.1:0-303 GCF_051207495.1 Klebsiella sp. K-3
CTGATGAAAATACAGCAGTAAGTAATCTCTGCAGGCTTGTAGCTCAGGTGGTTAGAGCGCACCCCTGATAAGGGTGAGGTCGGTGGTTCAAGTCCACTCAGGCCTACCAAATTCGCTCTCGTGCTTTGTTGTGGCAAAGCTCGCATACTTCAGTATGCTTCGCTTCACCACGCCGCGCCCGAAAACGAATTAAGGTTAAAAGAGATTCATTCGATGGGGCTATAGCTCAGCTGGGAGAGCGCCTGCTTTGCACGCAGGAGGTCTGCGGTTCGATCCCGCATAGCTCCACCATCCTTACTGCAA
>NZ_JBPNXF010000042.1:0-278 GCF_051207495.1 Klebsiella sp. K-3
CTTGTCCTGTCCGGTTTGTTGCGCATCGTGAATCCTGCGTTGTTCCGTACTCGCGATGCTCATGGACATATAGTCCACTCCGCTCGCTGCGTGCGGTACGCCTTGGCTTCACTTTGCTCACGTCACCTTTTACAGTGTCATCTTCTGATTGCGAAAATTTGAGAGACTCGAACACACATTGACTGTGTGTCGTTTCAATTTTCAGCTTGATCCAGATTTTTAAAGAGCAAAACTTCGCAGTGAACCTTTTCAGGTACACTCTGAAGTTTTCTTGTTTC
>NZ_JBPNXF010000043.1:0-248 GCF_051207495.1 Klebsiella sp. K-3
TGCCCCCACGAATGCGGGCGCTATCCGTGGCGCTGGCCAGAAAGCCGATCAGCTTAACGGTAAGTACTCGCCGGTGATTGGCCAGTAACCATTCTACCCCAGCCAGAATTAAAGCCCGCGTAATGCGGGTTTTTTTATACCCCCCATAAAACGCTGCGTAACGCCCGCAGCGGTCTTTTCGCGTCTAAACAATCCACCGCAACACGCAAAACAGATCGTGCGCACAGCAGGGCGCTGGCAGCGTGTGA
>NZ_JBPNXF010000044.1:0-233 GCF_051207495.1 Klebsiella sp. K-3
TGTAGGCCGGATAAGGCGTAGCCGCCATCCGGCGTAAAGGCTGGAGCCGGGACCGATGAATATGACCCGGAGTCGGCGCAGGCGCCTCGTCCGGGCTACCCCGTAGGCAGCAGTCGTTGTAGGCCGGATAAGGCGTAGCCGCCATCCGGCGTAAAGGCTGGAGCCGGGACCGATGAATATGACCCGGAGTCGGCGCAGGCGCCTCGTCCGGCTACCGGGCAGGCAGCAGTCGC
>NZ_JBPNXF010000045.1:0-227 GCF_051207495.1 Klebsiella sp. K-3
ACTCCCTATAATGCGCCACCACTGACACGGAACAACGGCAAACAAGCCGCCGGGTCAGCGGGGTTCCGGTGAGAACCTCGCGGAGAAAAGCAAAAATAAATGCTTGACTCTGAGGCGGGAAAGCGTAATATGCACACCCCGCGCCGCAGCGAAAAACGAAGCGGCACTGCTCTTTAACAATTTATCAGACAATCTGTGTGGGCACTCAAAGTGACATGGATTCTTAA
>NZ_JBPNXF010000046.1:0-210 GCF_051207495.1 Klebsiella sp. K-3
TCTGCATCTTAAATTCGCAGATGAATCAACGGATAAGGATGCAGCATGAGGCGAAAAGGGTTAAAATCCAGGCATATTTTGACAGCCGGAGAGTGGAATATGAGAGTCCTGAAGATTGAATGCCCGGAATGCGGCTCAAAGGCTGTAATTCGAAAGACGAACCGGAAACACCGGCAGATTGCTGATATTTATTGCGCCTGCGCAGATGTG
>NZ_JBPNXF010000047.1:0-207 GCF_051207495.1 Klebsiella sp. K-3
CTCACACAGATTGTCTGATGAAAGTAGAGAAGCAAGGCGTCTTGCGATTGAGACTTCAGTGTCCCCTTCGTCTAGAGGCCCAGGACACCGCCCTTTCACGGCGGTAACAGGGGTTCGAATCCCCTAGGGGACGCCACTTGCTGGTTCGTGAGTGAAAGACGCGCGCCGACATATCTCAAAACTCATCTTCGGGTGACGTTTGAGATA